>JAKCDN010000217.1 GCA_021841795.1 Acidobacteriota bacterium
AACTTACGCCGCCGATCCTCTCCTGCGTAACCTGGCCACCGTGCTCACAATCCACAACGCCGCATACCAGGGAAAGTTTCCCCCGAATACCACGGAGCTGCTGCTTTTTCCCTGGGATGTGTTCACCATGGACAAGGTGGAGCAGTTCGACCGCTTCAACTTTTTGAAGGGCGGCGTTGTCTTCTCCGATCTGCTCACCACCGTTAGCCATAAATACGCCGAGGAGATTCAAACGGCGGAGTTCGGGGAGCAGTTGGAAGGCGTCCTGCACAAGCGTGCCGCCGATCTGCATGGCATTCTCAACGGCGTAGACTACACGCTCTGGAATCCTGCCGCGGATGGCCATCTGGCTGCGCACTACTCCGCCGATCGTCTGGATGGGAAACGCATCTGCCGCGCCGATCTGCTGCACGCCTTTGGCCTGGAAAAGACTCCCGATGCGACCCCGGTGGTCGGCATTGTCTCGCGGCTTGTCGGGCAGAAAGGCTTCGATCTCGTCGCCCAGGTTGCCGGGCAGATTGCGCAGCGTGACGTGGCCGTCATTGTGTTGGGCACCGGAGATCCCTACTACGAAAATCTCTTCCGCGACTGGGCCCTGCGCCATCCCGCCAAGGTTGCCGTGCAGATCCGCTACGACGAGGCGCTGGCGCACAAGATTGAGGCCGGGGCCGACATCTTCCTGATGCCGTCCCGCTACGAGCCCTGCGGATTGAATCAGATTTACTCGCTCAGATACGGCACCGTGCCGATCGTGCGCGCCACCGGCGGCCTTGACGACACCATCGAAACGTGGGATGCGGAGAAGGGAACAGGCACCGGCTTTAAGTTTGAGAGCTACACCCCCGTTGACCTTCTGGCCGAAATCGATCGCGCCCTCAAAGCCTTCCGGGATCGCTCCGGCTGGACGCAGTTAATGCGCAACGGCATGGTGCGCGACTACTCATGGTCCGGCCCGGCCCGGCAGTATGATCTCGTGTATGCTGAGGCGGCGCGCAAAGCTGGCGCCAGGGCCTGATGCTCGGCAACCCCTGCGCCGCGCCGAAAAACTGCATTAGCGGGAAGATCCGTGCTGTGCCAGCCATGCGATGCCTTCCATCGCCAGCAGAAGTTCGGCAAATACACACGAAAAAACAAGGCCGGCCGCAATCGCCGCTCTCAGAAAGCCGGTGATTTCCGTGGCTTGCCCCAGCTCCCTGTAGACCAATACTGAAGCGGCGAGCGCGAAGCAGGCTGCAAGACCCACCAGAAGCATGGCGTAGTGATCGTGCACGTTCACGCAGTCGCAGGGGCACAGCAGAAATGCGCCGGTAGCAGCCGAGATGAGGCCGAAGATGGCCGCGCGCGCCCGCCAGCGCCGCGATGCCGGCGTCCCGTTCCTCGCATCTTGCAGGCCGAAGAGCGTGCGGTTCTGCATCCCTGCCTCTTCGCGTCAATTCGTTTGCCAGGCGGCCGGCCCGCCATGTGCTCCCTGTCTCCGGTGCGATCCGGCAGAACCCCGGCCGTCGCGGGCCTCTTTAGTTGTGCTTGCCCTTCCATTCCTCGTACGGCCCTTGGAAGTCCTCGATCGTGTCCTCGCCGAAGACCCACAGCCGCGTTGCCACTTCGTCGATCAGGTCATGGTCGTGCGTCACCAGCAGCACCGTGCCCTCATACCGCTGCAGGGCGATATTCAGTGCGTTAATCGACTCTAGGTCAAGATGGTTGGTCGGCTCGTCGAAGATCAGAAGATTCGGCTTGGTCAGGATCAGCTTGCAGAAGGCCAGCCTTGCCTGCTCGCCGCCCGAGAGCGCCCGTGTGGGCTTGGCGCCTTCCTCGCCGCTGAAAAGCATCTGGCCCAGAATGCCGCGAATATCTTCGACATGCGCTGCCGGGTTCCAGCGGTGCAGCCATTCCGTCACCGTGAGCCCGTGCTCGATGGTCGAGCCCACATCCTGCGGAAAGTAACCCACCTGCGCCTCATGGCCCCAGAATACGGAGCCGGAGTCAAGCGTGAAATCCTTATCGCCCAGCCCGGGATAGTTTGCCAGCAGGCACTTCAGCAGCGTGGTCTTTCCCGCCCCGTTGCGGCCGATCAGGCAGATCTTTTCTCCGCGCATCACGTTGGCCGTAAAGCCTTCGATCACTTCGAGCTCGCCGTAAAACTTGGTAAGGTGCTTGAACTCGAGAACATGCTTCCCGCTGGGACGGTTTTGATCGAGGCGGATGTAGGGACGCTGGATGTTGGACCGTGCAAGTTCGTTGGTCTGCAGGCGTTCCACTTCCTTGCGCCGGCTCGTCACCTGGCTTGAGCGTGTGCCTGCCGCGAAGCGGGCGATGAACTCGTTCAACTGCGCAATCTTCTTTTCGCGCTGCGCGTTCTCCGATTCGAGCCGGGAGCGGATCTGCGTCTTGGCCATCACCATCTCGTCGTACCCGCCCGTGTAGGTGATGATCGTCTGGTAGTCGATGTCGGCGGTGTGCGTGGTCACGGAGTTCAGAAAGTGACGGTCATGCGAGATCGCGATCAGTGTGCCGTCGTAGTTCAGCAGAAAATCCTGCAGCCAGTGGATCGAGTCCAGATCCAGGTAGTTCGTGGGCTCGTCGAGCAGCAGAGCCTCGGGCTTGCCGAACAGCGCCTGCGCCAGCAGCACCCGCACCTTTTGTCCGCCCTGCAGCTCACCCATCTTGCGCTGGTGCAGATCCTCGCGAATGTCCAGCCCGTCCAGCAGCACCGCGGCGTCGCTCTCCGCGGTGTAACCGTCCTCGTCCCCGATAATGCCTTCAAGTTCGCCCAGACGCATGCCGTCCTCATCGGTCATCTCGGGCTTTTCATAGATGCGGTCACGCTCCTCGAGCGCGGACCAAAGCGGCTTGTTGCCCATGATCACCGTGTCGATGACCCGATACGCATCGAAAGCAAACTGGTCCTGGCGCAGCACGCCCAGCTTGCGCGGCCGCACCACCGTGCCCTTCTGCGGCTCCAGCTCGCCCGTCAGAACCTTCATAAACGTGGACTTGCCGGCCCCGTTCGGCCCCGTCAGGCCGTAACGCCGGCCCGGCGTGAACGTCGTCGATACGTCCTCGAAAAGAATCTTCGCGCCGTAGCGCATGGTCAAATTGCTTACGCTGATCATGGTTTCTGGTTTCCTGAAGCGTTGGGGCCTCCGCAGCCAGCCGCAACCGCGCATCGGCCGCGAACGCCCGTTTCAATTCGGTTGAAGCGTGGTTTGAGGAGCAGGCGCAGCCGCCCCGAAGGAAAACTCACTGCCGCATCATTAGTTTCTCACAGGAAGGCCGATTTTCAGACACCGCAGCCCCGGCTTTCATCCCCGCCGCAATGGCCTAGAAAATCTCGCTCAGACGGGCGAACGCGTCGAGCTCGATCAGATGCTGCCCCTGAGGCGCGCTTGCTAATGCCGCATGTTCCAGTACCCACGTGTCCTTGTGGAACAAAAACACTGCATGCAGACCCGCGGCGAGCGCGGGATTGATGTCGCTCTTCGGGCTGTTGCCGATCATCCAGGTGCTGTGTGGCGCCAGTTCGTGCCGCATCATCACATTGCGGTAAGTCGCAGGATCCTTCTCCTGGACGATCTCGACCGCGGCAAAGTGCCGCGCCAGGCCCGATCGCGCCAGCTTGTCCGCCTGCTCGGCCTCGTCGCCCTTGGTCATCAGGATGAGATGGTGCCGCTGGGCCAGTGCCGCCAGCGTCGTCGCTACGTCGGGCAGCAGTTCGATCTCCTGCTCGGCGATGGCGCGTGCGAACCCGCGTATGCAAGCGCGCTGCTCCTCGGTTACGGGAGCCGGGCTGAGCCTCTCGAAGCACTCAACCAGCGAGCGCGTGAAGCTCGTCAGACCGTAGCCGTGCGCGAGAATGGTCTCGCGTTCGACGGCGTTCAAAGCCTGGCGCACCTGGGCCGGCGAGTGCTCCTTGTGATCGAGAAAGCCGACGAAGGCGGCAATTGCGCGCTCAAAGTAAATATTGTTTTCCCACAGCGTGTCGTCGGCGTCGATGAGAAGAGTCTGGCCTTTGGGAAAGCGGGGCATGATTTCATGCTACAGTCTGCCCCGCGTCCGTAGTCCATCGTCTCCGGCCGTGCTCTCTTTTATCGCAATTTCTGAGCCGCCGAATCCTGAAGCCGCAGCGCCCCAGTCGACGCGACCCCGGGGAGCGGCGGCATTGCACGCAATCGAAGACGGCTACAGTAACTCAAGAATTGCCTTAGCTGCCCAGTTCCGTCCGGATCGCGTCGGCGATGGCCTCGGCGTGGCGGCGCATGGCCTCTTCGCTCTCGGCTTCGATCATCACCCGGGCCAAAGCTTCGGTGCCGCTGTAGCGAATCACCACGCGGCCGGAGTCTTTGAGCTCTTCTTCTGCTGCGCGGATCGCCTGGACTACCGCCGGAATGGTGTCAAGCGGCTTCTTCTCACGCACCTTGACATTCACAATCACCTGGGGAAACACTTTCAGATCGGCCGTGAGTTCGGACAGCGATTTTCCGCTGCGCACGACCAGGTCCAGGATCACAAGCGCCGTCAGCAGCCCGTCGCCGGTCGTCGCCAGGTGAGGGAAGAGGATGTGGCCGGACTGCTCGCCGCCGAGGGCCGCATCCTGCTTCTGCATCTCCTCCAGCACGTAACGGTCGCCCACGGCGGCGCGCAGCATGCGGATGCCGCTCCGCTTCAAGGCCGCTTCAAGGCCCATGTTCGACATCGTTGTTGCGACGACCACGTCTCCCGTCAGCATGCCTCGCGCCTGCAGGTCGCGGGCGGCCATCAGCAGAATCGCATCGCCGTTGATCACGCTGCCTCGCGGCCCGGCCAGCATGCAGCGATCGGCGTCGCCGTCAAAGGTCACGCCAAGATCGGCCTCGCGGCTGTTGACCTCCTGCGCTACGTGTCCGGGATGCAGCGCCCCGCAGCCCGCGTTGATGTTTCGGCCGTCCGGAGCAATGTTGAGCAGCGTAATGTTGCCGCGCTGCTCGCGGTCCAGGCGCCGGAAGAGCTCGGGCGCAATGGCCGCCGCGGCGCCATGCGCGCAATCGGCCACGATCTTGAGCTGCGACAGCGAAAGCCCCGGGACCGCATCGATGAGGAACTGGATGTAGTCGGCCTGCAGCGCGAAATTCTCCTCGACCGCGGGAAACTGCTGCGCATCGGAGATCGCCACTTGCGCCGCGTGGTGGAAGATCTCGTCTTCCATGGCCAGCTCAACGAAATCGGGCAGCTTGAAGCCGTCGGCGCCAAACAGCTTGATGCCGTTATCCTGCCAGGGATTATGCGATGCCGAGATGACAACCCCGGCGTGAAATCCGTGCGTGCGCGTAAGGAAGGCGACCGCGGGAGTGGTTACTACGCCTGCGCTCTCGACGGCCGCGCCGGCTTCGCGCAGCCCTGCTGCCAGCGTGGCTGTGATCCACGGGCCCGACTCGCGCGTGTCGCGGCCGAGAAGCACTCTGGGGCTCGCTGCCGTCTTGCGCAGCCAGTGAGCCAGCGCCAGGCCTACGCTGTAGATTGTCGTGGGGTCCAGGGGGTTTTGCCCCGCAATGGCGCGGATGCCGTCGGTGCCGAAGAGCTTGCGTGCGGAAGATGCCGTCATGATCTTGATGGATTGCCTCGTTTTTCAGTTTTCTTTCGGGGAACATCGTTGGTCGCGGCTGCATCTCCCGTGCCTGCCGCCGCGGACTC
>JAKCDN010000003.1 GCA_021841795.1 Acidobacteriota bacterium
CGCCATCTTCGACGAAAAGGCCATTCGCCGCGCCGCCGTGCTCGCTCGCGTTCCCTCCATTACCACTCTGGCAGCCGCTCAGGCCGCGGCCGAGGGCATCGCCGCCATGCAAAAACATCAGGCCACTGTCTTCGCCCTCCAGCAGTTGCACGCCTCCAGGGCGGAATAGCAGGCCCGAAGTTCTTCGCCATCCCGGTGCCGGCGTACCCATCGCCGGCCGCCGCCTACTCGGCCCGACGGAAGCCCAGCTTCGCGCCCAGCGAGTAGCCCACCAGCGCCGCCGCCGGCCAGGTTCCCAGAAATGGTCCGTCATTGTCGGCCAGGCCGCTGGGGCGGGGCAGGCTGAAGAACGTGCGCGTAATCTTTTCCACGGCTTCGCAATGAAAACACTGGTTCGGCCCCGTGGGAAGATCCATCACCACAATGCACGCAATCAGGAACCAGATCACCCCAAGCAGCCACACCAGCCCCGCCATCTCTGAGGAGTGAATCCTCGCCACCAGGAAACCCGCGATCAGCGGTGCCGCGAACGAGCCCAGCAGGATCAGCAGTTGCGGCACACCCACCGGATGCGCGGCATAACCGGCCAGCATCAGCCCCATCCAGATCGCCAGCGCCAGCAGGGAATGAAGTAAAAACGACAGCGCCTGACCGGCCAGCGTCGATCTGCTCCCGTCTTCCATCTCAGTGCGTACGGTTGAAACCATTCGTTCGGCTCCTCGAGTACATCAACGGCTGCAGGACTCAGAATTGCGGTAAACACCCAAAATACACCGGACGCTCCTCACCGCACAATCGCCGCCCGCTGCCGCCGTTTCGATGGGGCCCGCCCGGGTTCTACAATGGAGAACATGCTGCTCGAAGGAATATTTGCTGCAGTGACTACGCCGTTCTATCCCGACGAGCGGGTCTATTACCGCAAACTTGAAGCCAATATCGCGCGCTATTCGCGTTCGCTGCTCGCCGGCATGGTGGTCCTCGGGTCCACCGGCGAGGCACCCATGCTCGACGATGCCGAATCCAGTGAGGTGCTCGCCGTCGCGGCTCAGGCCGCTGCGCCGGAAAAGATTCTCGTTGCCGGCGTGGGTCGCGAAAGCGTCAAGGCCACTCTCTCCCTGGCTGAAGCCGCCGCGCGCTTTCGCTACGATGCCGTGCTGGTTCGCCCCCCCAGCTACTACGCCGGGCAGATGTCTTCCGCCGCCGTGCTCCACTATTTCCGCACCGTTGCCGACCGCTCGCCCTTGCCCGTCATCCTCTACAACATCCCCAAGTGCGTCCCCTACCAGATTCCCGTCGAGGTCGTGGCCGAGCTGGCCCATCACCCGAACATCATCGGCATCAAGGATTCCTCCGGCAAGCTAGATCGCATCGCCGCCCAGGTGGCCGCAACCAGCCACGCTCCCCGCCGCACGGTTCCCGTCACCCAGGTCTTTGAGGCTGTCACCGCCCGGATGCTCGATCCCCAAACCGACGCCGAGGCAAGCTTCATCTCCGCCGGCCATCTGGCTGAAGGCGCCGCCGTAGCCACCGCCGCGCCCGCCACATCGATCAAAACCCGGAGCAGGGAAGTCGGCTTCCAGGTTCTCTGCGGCTCCGCAGGCGCGGTCCTCGGCTCACTCCAGGCCGGCGCCACCGGAGCCATTCTGGCTCTGGCAGCCTTCGCGCCCCAGGCCGCCCAGGAGATCTATATTGCCTGGAAGGATCACGATCTTCCCCTGGCCACCCAGAAACAGACCAGCCTCCTCAAGGCAAGCCTGCGCATCGTGAGCGATCTCGGCATCCCCGGCGTCAAATACGCCTGCGACTTCAATGGCTACTTTGGAGGCCCCGGCAGAGCGCCGTTGCTCGGATTAACCGCCGCCGAGAAGGCCGAGATCGAGGATCTGCTCACCGAGATCCGCCACTAATCCGTCACCGGCTTCACCGGGCCCCGCGTTCGTCCCGTCACCAACCTCGCATTGCGCAGGAGAGATCGAATCTCCGACCCCGCGTCTATGTGGCCGGTATTTCTCTGTATAAATATATTATTATCAAATACATAATCCTTAAATTCAAGAATCGGCATTGTGCGTTGGTTCCCGTCCGATTTGTCGCTCGGTGCTCGGGATAATCCAACAACCATCTTGCAGTAGCCGGCTATCTTAGCTAACCTGTATTTAGCAGGATTGAGGGTATGCATGGCCCAGGCAACGATGTTTGAAGCCAAAACCCAGTTGTCCAATTTAGTGCGCCGGGCGCAGCGCGGCGAGAAGATTGTCCTCACATCAGGCCGCGGCAAGGTGCCGGTAGCCGAGATTGTCGCCATCAAGCCGATGACCAGGCGCGCCTTCGGCCAGTTCTTGCAGCCGAACTTCCGCATCCCCGACGATTTCGACGAACTTCCTGAGACCGAGTTGGCATGGTGGCTGGGTAAAGGGGAATGAGAATTCTCATCGACACGCACTACGTTCTCTGGGCCGCACTCAATCCCTCTGAAATGAAGCCATGGGCTCACCAGTTGCTGGCGGATCTGAAAAACGAGATCATGGTTTCCTCGGCTTCCGTCTATGAGATCAGCCTGAAGGTTCGGCTCGGCAAGCTTCCTGAGGCCTCTGAGTTTGAAAGTGACCTCGTTGCCAACATCGAAGAGAAGCTCGGATTCGCGCTCCTGCCGATCGACGCGCAGTCCATGTACCGGGCTGCCCGGTTCGAGGACAAGCACGCAGACCCGTTCGATCGCATGATCGCAGCCCAGGCCATCCAATACGATCTGCCCCTGCTTAGCGTTGATCCCAGGCTCGACGTTTTCGGCGTGCGCCGGGTGAGGAAGCCCTTGGCCGGCCGCAGCTGATCCTCAATCCACAGCCAAAAGCATTCAAGCGAGAAGCTGCCTTAAGTACTGCACGTTAAACGGTCTTTGAAGGCTTCGAAAGCAACGCCAAAGCAGTATCACAATGTCTGATAACGTATATTCTGTATATAAGCGCCCAGATAACCTCATCCTGCCGCCCTTCACCCTCAACCAGGCCCGTTCACGCCCTCACAGGATGCCACCCTGCCCGTTCCCGGTGTCCGCGCTCCATTCCCCGCTGCCGAACCCGTAGGAAATCCAGCGTAACCCTCTGCGCACCTACATCTTGTAGCGGCCGAGATCTTCGTCGTTCAAGCCCTCCAGCCAACCCCGCAGTTGCTCCGCCGACGGGCCTTCCACCGCGCCGCTTGTGCTCACCCGCGCGCGCTCCATCACCTTCTCATTCACGAAGATGGGACAATCGGCGCGCAGCGCCAAAGCAATCGCGTCCGAGGGCCGCGCATCGATCGTCACCTCGTCGCCGTTCTGGCTCAGCCACAGAACCGCGTAGAACGTGTCATCCTTAAGCTCTGTAATCACAACACGATTGAGCTGAGCGTTAAGGTTTCGGATGAGCTTTCGCGTCAGATCATGCGTCATCGGCCGCAGCGCCGCCGTCTTCTCAATCTCCAGGGCGATGGCATTGGCCTCAAAGATACCCACCCAGATCGGCATCACGACATCGGAGGCCACGTCCTTCAGCACCACGATGGGCATGTTGGTTGTCGGGTCCATCATCAGGCCGCGAATCCTCACTTCAATATCCATCGCTCCCTCTCCATCCGCCGCTGCCATCTTTAGACGGCCACGCCCACAAGGCTGTTCGGAAACGCCCCTGTGATCTTCACCCCAAGATAACTCCCCGTCGCCGGCGCAATCGCATGGCCCCAGGCAAAATTCACCGTCTTGTTTTGCGTGCTGCGCCCGGCAATCTGGCCCCGGGCCGGATTCACGCCCTCCACCATCACTTCAAGTACTTCTCCTATGTGGTTGGAATAATTTACTCTCTGTATCTCGCGCTGCCGATCGAGCAGCACCTGCAGCCGTTGCGACTTCTCCGCCTCCGCCACCGAATCGATCATCACCAGCGCCGGCGTATTGGGGCGCGCGGAGTATTTGAATGCAAACACGCAGTCATACTCCACCGTCGCCAGCAGATTCATGGTCTGGATAAAGTCATCGGCCGTCTCCCCCGGAAATCCCACAATAATATCCGTCGACAGCGAGATCTTCCGCCGCGCCGCCTTGATCCAGGCAATGCGCTCTAAATACCACTCGGCCGTGTACTCCCGCGCCATCGCATGCAGAATCCTGTTCGAGCCGGATTGCACCGGCAGGTGCACATGATCGCACAGGGTGGGAATGCTGTCGATCGCCTCCACGATGTCGCGCGTAAAGTCCCGGAGATGGCTGGTCGTAAATCGTACCCGCCGGATTCCCGGCACCTGGCCCACCGCCGCCAGAAGATCCGCAAAGCTCAACTTCCCTTCCGGATCGCGGTAACTGTTCACGTTCTGCCCCAGCAGTTGGATCTCCGTGTAGCCGCTCTCCGCAATCCTCCGCGCCTCATCGAGCACCGAACTCGAGGTCCGGCTGCGTTCCTTGCCCCGCGTGTACGGAACCACGCAGTAGGAACAGAACTTGTCGCACCCCTCGATGATCGTAATGTAGGCGCGATACGGATTCTGCCGCGCCGTAAACTCGGTCTCGAACGTCTCCTCCGTCTGCCGGTCGTCAAGACCCGTAATGCGCTCCTCGCCTGCCTCCAGCCGCGCCAGCATCTCCGGCAGCTTGCGATAGGAGGCCGAACCCGAAACCAGGGACACGTGCGGCGCCCGCTCGAAGATCTTCTCGCCTTCCTGCTGCGCCACGCAGCCCAGCACCGCAAAGCGCTTCCCCTCCTTGCGTAAACGCTTGTAATCGTTCAGGCGATGAAAGACCTTCTGCTCCGCCTTATCGCGAATCGAGCAGGTGTTGTAGAGGATCAGACCCGCATCCTTCTCGTCCTCCACCTGCCGGTATCCCTGCGCAAAAAGCGTCCCGATGACCTTTTCCGTGTCATGCGCGTTCATCTGGCAGCCGAAGGTCTCCAGATAAAATGTCTTTTCTTCTGCCATAGGCCCTTAAAGTATATCCTGACCCTCGCCGCGCACCGGTTCCCTCCCCGGCGCAGCCGCGCCACCGCTGCCCACGCGCCCTGATCACCGCACGAAGAGCGGATTCAGCCCCGGAAACCGCCCCCTAATAAACGTGCAGGTACGCCACCACCGCGTCCATCTGGCTGGCCGTCATCTGATAGGTAAAGGACGGCATCATGCCCTTGCCCGTTTGCAGAATCTGCTCCACCTCCGCATCGGTCGCGGGTGCGCCATCCGGCAGCGCCGCGCGCCGGAAAACCCCATGCAGATCGGGAGGAACCTGCTTCAGCCGCAGATCGTTCAGCTCATGGCAGTGCGCGCAGCCCACGGCAAAAAGCCGCTGGCCCTCCGCCTGCTGCTGCAAAAGCTGCGACGGCGGCGCCGCCGAATGGCAGCCCGCCACCATGGCCGCCCCCATCAACGCCAGCACCCGTATTCCGCCATTTCGCTGAAACAAGATAATTTACGCCCTCTTCACCAGCCATCTGCCGCCCGGCGCGCCGCACCGGTCCGTACCCTCAGTCTGCGCGGCGCGCGGCGGGCAGGTCAAGAATCACTCCCCCGCTGCTCCGGCCGCCACTCGTCCCCAGCCGGTATTCTGAAGCCATGACACTCAACCCGGACCAGTCGCTTACACCCTTTGCCCATGCGGCGGGCAACCGCTGCTTCGGCTGCGGAGACGCGAACCCATCGGGCATGCGCCTGGAGTTCCTCCTGGCCCAGGACGGCTCCATCGTCAGCCTCCCGTCCGTAGCGGAACGCTTTGAAGGCCGTCCCGGATTTCTCCACGGCGGCATCATCGCCACACTCCTCGACGAGGCCATGAGCAAGGCCGTCCGGGCCCTCGGACGCACATCGGTCACCCGCAAGATGGAAGTCGACTATCTGCGTCCCGTGCCCAGCGCCACCCCGCTCCGCCTTGAAGGCCGCGTGGTCCGCAGCGAAGAGCGAAAGCATTGGGCCGAGGCGGTCATCCTGGACGCCCAGGGTCAGGCCCTGGCGCGCGCGCAGGCCCTGTTCCTCGAGTTTCAGCTCCAGGCCGGCAGATAGGGCGGCCGCATCGCGCAGCCCTGCAGCATCCGCCTGCGCCTGAAACCGGCTCAATGCACCATGTTGATCGTGTCCTGGGTGACGGTATCAAACGTCGTCACCGACTTGGCATTGGCCTCAAACGCCCGCTGCGCCACAATCAGATTCGAGAACTCCGTCGAGATGTTGACATTCGAAGCTTCAAGCGCCTGATCCTGCACCGTTGCCAGCCCCGCCGCACCCGAGGTGCCGATCACCGCCGCGCCGCTGGCCAGGGTGGTGGCGTAGTTGTCGCTCCCCAGCAACGACAGCCCCTGCAGATTGGCAATGTTCGCCAGCGCCAGTTGCCCTACATTCTGTTGCTGTCCGTTCGAGTAGGTCACCGTAACCGTCCCGTCGGAGCCGATGGCAAAGCTCTGATATTGCCCGCTCGGATATCCATTCTGCGCGGTCGCCGATACCGCCGAGGTGGTGTCCACCTGGCTGATCGTCGGCGTTCCCGCCGAGCTGAGCAGATTCCACTGCAGGTTCATTCCCGCAGCCCCGTCCGCCAGCGCCGAGCCCGCGGGCGTAAAATTCAGCGCCATCGAGGAAACGTCTCCCGTCGCCGTGCCCACGGTTTCGGCCGTGCCGCCCGTGGGCGTAATGCCGGTCAGCGCGCCGCTGGAGTTGAACTGCATGGTGCCCGTGATCGCCGCCGGAACCGCGTTCCCCCCGGAGGTCGAGTAGTCGGCCGCCGGCAGCGCCACCGAGTAGCTCCAGGTGTTCGTCCCCGTCTGCTGGTATGTCACGGTGGCGACGTGGGACTGTCCCAGCGAGTCGTACACCGTTATCTCGGCGGGAAACTGCGTCGCGGCGCCCGAGGCCGAGTCCAGGTTCGTGGTCATGCTCATCGTCGTGCTCGCCTGCGGCTGCTGCACCGCCCCCACCGGAATGTTGATCGCCGTCAGCGGAGCATTGGTATTCACTACTCCGTTCACTGCCGGGTAGCCCATCACATTCATGCCGCTCGAGGTCAGCAGCTCGCCCGTGGAACCGAGCGTGAAGTTGCCCGCGCGCGTGTACTCGTAGCTGCCCGTGCCGTCGCCCAGAACAAAGAACCCGTTCCCGTTCAAGGCCACGTCGGTCGAGTTTCCCGTGGCGTTGATCGAGCCCTGCGTAAAATCCGTCTCATTCGACGCCGCGCGCACTCCGGCTCCCACCTGGATCGGATCACCGGAGCCCGTGGTGCCGATCTGCTGGTAAAACAGATCGGCAAAGTTGGTTGTCTGCGACTTGTACGCCGTGGTGTTCATGTTGGAAAGGTCGTTCGCAATCGTGTTCAAGGCGGTCGAATCGGCCTCGAGCCCGGTCAGCGGAATGGAAAAACTGGCCATGATTTATCTCCTCCTGGCTTGAAACTGGCGGCTTGCATTGCATGGTTGCCACGCCTTCTGTGCCGGCGTGAAACGGGTCGATGGCGCGGGAGAAAACCGCCTGCGCCGAGAGCCTTCAGGAACGGCCGGCCAGCGCATGCGCAACCTGTTCGGCCGCCGGGCTGGCCTCCGGGATGCCGAGGTTGCCCGCACTGCGCGGTATCGTCCGGGCCTGCGCTGCGGGCAGCGCCGCGCCCGGTGAAGCGGAGTGCGAAGCCAGGCTCCGCGCTCCCGTGGTTAACGTTCCGCCCGCGGCCGGCGCCGGCGTGGTCACGCCCGCGGCCGGCGTCGATGTCCCGCTCCCAGAAGCGCTCGACGACGAGCCCAGATCCGTCGTCAGCGTCTGATTGATCGTGATCAGCTGCTCCAGGCTGTTCACCTCCACCAGCTGATTGATGTACTCGTTCGGATCGGTGGTCGATGTCGGATCCTGATTCTGCATCTCCGTCACCAGCAGGGTGAGAAAGTCGTTGGCGGAGATCGTGGTTGAATCGCTGCTCGAACTGGCGGCTCCCGTGCCGCTGCCGCCGGATGTTGAGCTGGCCATCGCTGCAGCCTTCTTGCCCGCGATCGCCTCGCTGGCGGCCGCCCGCTCATTGCGGAGGAACTCGACTGTTGCCATCTTCCCTTCCCTTCTCTTTACCGGCGCACCGGTTCATGCCATCACCGAGATCCGCGTGCCCCGCTGATCCGTTGAAGATCGCGGACCGACCGGGATGCCGCTCCCGGCTGCCGCCGCCGCTCGCGCCCTGCCGGACGGCGGCGTCGCGCCCCCCGTACCGGCCTGCGGCCTGGGCTGCGCGCTGCCTTCCGAACTGCCCTCCCGGTTCTGCTGCATCGCCTCGCCGTATCCCTGCGCCAGTCCCGCGTGAGCCGGCGTCGCCAGCGACAGCGAGGCCAGATGGGTATGCTGCTCGGCCAGATGAGCGCCAAGCCCGGCGAGATGACCGCTCAGCGCCTGCGCCGCCTCCAGCGAGCCGGGCACAAGCGAGGCGTGAATGCCGCCCGCATTCAGATCCGCGCGCACGCTCACCCAGCCCAGGGATGGATCGCGAAAACCGGCCTCGGCATGCTGCGCCGAAGCGTGCAACCACTGCGGCGCTGCGCGCGCCGTCCCGTTATCGAGCGCCGCAAAGGTCTCCTGGGCATTGGGCGCGGGATCGGCGGCGGCGTCACGCACGCGCGCTTCGGCCACGGCGATCCCCGGATGCCCGGCGTTCGCAGCCTGCATGCCCGACAGCGCGGCCGGGGATGCAGGCTGGGATGCTGAAGGCGGCGGCGAGACCATCGTTGCCGGCCGCGCGGCCGCAGGCTTCGCGTCCTCCCGGGACAGCGCCGTCCGCTCGGGAGCAGGCCGCATCAGCGCCTCCGCGCTCTTCGCACCGCCCTGCGCGGGCCTCCCGGCGGCTGCCGGAAGCACAGGCCGCTCCACCGCCTCGCCAACAGCTTCGGCCGGGGCGAGCCCAGTCTGTGGCGGCACTGGATCGGATGGGCGCACGCTCGCTTGCTCCTTGCCCGCTGCCCGCTCCCATCGCTCTGCAGGCTCTGCCACCGCTGCGGCCGCGTAGCCGCCATCGGCTCTGGATGCACCGCCCAACTGCGCGGCGCCGTCGCTCGCATCTGTCGCGGAGCCGGTGACCGGCATCGCGCCCGCCGTCGGCCGCCCGCTGTCCGCGGCGGAGGCAGAAACCGCCAGGCTCTGCCTGGCCCGCGTCCCTTGTACGCCAACTCCGTTTGCAGGCGGAGGCGGCGCTGTCACCACGGCCGCGCCCGGCGTGGGAACGCTCCCCGTCACCGCCTTCGTCTGAGGCTTCTTCGCCGCGCGATGCGCCGCTTCCGCCGCGGCCGCGCGGCGCGGCTGCGCGCTGCGGAGCGGGTCAGGCGCGGAATCGGTTCGGCTTGCCGCCGGCGGCAGCGGAATCTTGGCCGCAGGCACGGCGTGCAGCCGCAGCGCGGCTGCCGTAGGCTCCGCCGCGCCCGGCGCATCCGCCGGCGCGCGACCGGCATCGATCTCCGCCTTGCCGCTGTCCGTGCCCGGCCCCGGATCGGGATGAGCCGCGCAGGCGCTGTTCTTGCCCGTGCTGGCAGACGCAGGCTCGGACGCGGCCGCCGCATCCGGTCCGGCTCCGTCCAGATTCGTTCTGTCCAGATCCGTTCGGTTCAGGTCCGTCCCGTTCAGATCCATTCTGCCCCGGTTCATTCCGTTCTGGTCCATTCCGGCTCCATCTCCGGCTGCGCGGGCCTCCGGCCATCCGCTCACAACCGACTGCAGGCTGGAGCGAAAGCTCGGCGGGCCCGAGGCCGTCTCCGCCGCGCCGATCCCCTGTGTCTGCCCCGGCTCCGTTCCGCCGGCACGCCCATACAGGGCATCCGCCGCGCCGGCCTGCCCCGGCCCGCTCCAGCCGACGGCTTGTGTCTCCGCGCTCAGGTTGGCAACGGCAGCGTTCATGCGCAGTGCAGGTGCAGATGGCGTGCCAATGGGCCGCGGGAAGGGTTGGAAAATGTCAACGATGGCGGGACGGCCCGTTCTGCGTTCCTCCGCGCGGGCCGGATGCGGCGGCGTTGGCGGTCATCTCCCCGTTGCCCGCGCGGCATCCGGGCGCATCACGAGCGCCGGCCGCCATCCCGGGAGCCAGGCTCATCCCCCGGCGCGCCGCGCCAGCCAAGGAACCAGTCGTCGAGATCGCGCTGCGTCCTTCGTTCCGCCTCCACTCTCGCCCGTGCGCCGGCCTCGTCGATCAGGGTCTGGGTCTGGCGGCGTTCGATGCGCCGGCGCAGAAACTCGCGGCGGACCGACTCCAGCATGCTCTCCGCCTGGGCGATGCGCTCGGCCACAACGGCGCTGTGCCGCCTGGCCAGGCGGGACTCTTCCAGACCTGCGATGCGCTGGCTCAGCTCGCCGCTCGCCACGCCCGCCCTGACCGATTCGCGGCCGTCCCGCTCCCGCTCCCCGTCCCGCGCCATCGACGCCCCCAGTTGCCGGATCTCGGCGCGAACCGACTCCATCGCCGCCCGGCTCCGCTCTTCCTGCATCTCCAGCACCTGCGCCAGGCGCCGCATGGCCCGCGATACGGACATCGGTCAAACCTCCGCCGCCAGCGTCTCCAGCCGGCCCACAGAATCGGCGAACTGCACCCGCTCGATCGAGGATTGGGTGAGAAAGCTCCGCATCAGGCTGCGGGCGCGCAGGGCGCGGTCGAGGTCGGCATCGCCCCCGGGCTTGTACGCCCCGATGCGCACGAGATCCTCGTTGCGGCTGTACACGGCCAGCAGCTTGCGCACCAGAGCTCCCTGCTCGCGATGCCGCGGCGTCGCCACGGCCGGCATCAGGCGGCTGATCGAGTCCAGAATCTGGATGGGCGGATACCAGCCTTCGGCCGCCAGTCCTCGCGCCAATACGATGTGACCGTCCAGCAGCGAGCGCACCGCGTCCACCAGCGGGTCCTGCTGGTCGTCGCCCTCCATCAGCACCGTATAAAACGCCGTGATCGAACCCCGGCGGAAGCTGCCCGAACGCTCCACAAGCCGCGCCAGCCGCGTAAAAACCGAGGGAGTATAGCCCTTGGCCGTGGGCGGCTCTCCCGCCGCCAGGCCGATCTCGCGCGCCGCCATGGCGAAGCGGGTGAGCGAGTCCAGCACCAGCAGCACGTGCTTGCCCTCGGCGGCAAAAGACTCGGCCAGCGTGGTCGCGGCCAGCGCGGCGCGCATGCGCAACAGCGGCGACTGGTCGGAGGTGGAGACCACCACCACCGCCCGCGCCAGTCCCTCCGCGCCCAGCGAGTCGCGCAGAAACTCTCCCACCTCGCGGCCGCGCTCCCCGACCAGGCCCACGATCGTCACCTCGGCCTCGGTGTTGCGCGTCATCATCCCGATCAACGTGCTTTTGCCCACCCCTGAACCGCCGAAGATGCCCACACGCTGCCCTCTGCCCACGGTCAGCAAGGCATCGATGGCGCGGATTCCGGTCCCGATCGGCTCCGTGATGGCCACCCGCTCCAGCGGCTGGCGCACCTTCCCGTCCAAGGGCAGCGCCGCCTCCACCGCCGGCGCGCCGCCGCCATCGATCGGCCTCCCTTCGGCATCGAGCACGCGCCCCATCAGCGCCGGTCCCACCTCGATCTCCGGCGTGCCGCCCAGGGCCCAGACCGGATCGCCAAAGCGAATCCCCTCCGTCGTCTCCACCGGCATCGACAGAACATTCGATCCCCTGAAGCCGACAACCTCGGCCGCATGCATGCGCCCGGCGCGGTCCTCGATCTGGCAACACTCGCCCACTGAGACCGGAGGCCCCGACGATTCGACGGTCTGACTCATCGATTCGATGACGCGGCCCCGCCAGCGCCAGGGCTGACGCTGCCGCAGCCGGGAGAAGTAGCGCTCCAGCATCGCGGTTACACCCCCGCCTCGGCCGCCTGCGCCTCGGCTCCCGTTGCAGCCTCGCCGCAACCGGCCGCAGAGCCGGCGCGGTCAAAGAAGCCGCGCTCGATCTCGCTCAGTTGCGCGCGAACTCCGAGATCGACGCTGCCAACCTCGCTTTCGATGGCGCAGTCCCCCAGCGCCATCCCCGCGTCCGCCACCACCTGCGGCCTTACGCCCAGATTCGGCAGCAGGGCCATCGTCTCCTGCCACAACTCCGCCTCGCCGGCCGGAACCCTCAGCCGGACCTCGGTAGCGCTGGCCAGTTGCCCCAGCGCCACCCGCACGGCGCCGGTCAGCAGAAGCGGGTCCATCTGCGCCTCGCGCCGCAGAATGCGCGCCGCCACCGCAAGCGCCAAACGCACCACCTCCTGCTCGATCTGGCCGAGAAACCGATCGCGGTCGCAGGCCAGACCCGCGGCCAGTTCAGCCGCCTGACGGCGTCCGCGCTCGGCAGCGGCCGTTGCCGTCGCCTCGGATCCCTCCCGCTCCGCGCGCCGTCCCTCTTCGACCCCGCAGGCGCGCCCGGCCTCGAACGCGCGCCGCGACTCCTCGGCAACCCTGCGCTCCAGGGCCTCCGGATCAACGGCCCGCCCGGCGTCCGGCGGCGGGGATACCGGCTCTGCCCCCACCTCGGCCCAGCCTTCGCATTCGGCCCTGGGCGGAGCCTCGGCCGAGGCGGCGTAATCATAGAGCACCACCCGCATCCCTTCGTCCCTACCGGTCCCGGCGACCTCATCGCCGCGCATCGCCCGCTCCGCCATCGCCTGCTCCGCTCCTCGCGCCTCCGCGCCCGCCCCGCAATCCTCACCCGGCCGCGCGGCGCGGCCCTTCCCTCTGCGCCGCCGCGCACGGATCAGGCCATCATCTCGTCGCCGGTCTCCAGCTTCAGAACCACCTTGCCCTCGGTCTCCAGCCGCCGCGCCAGATTGAGAATCTCCTGCTGCGCCTGCGCCACCTCCCGCGACCGGACCGGCCCCAGAACCTCCATGTCCTCTTTCAGCATCTCGACCGCCCGCGAGCTCATGGCCTTGAAGACCTGCGCGCGCAGCTCCTCGTTGGCTCCGCGCAGCGCCAGCGCCAGCTGCCGCTTGTCCACGCCGGAGACGATCTCGCGAATCGAGGCCGGCGGAACCGCGATCAGGTCCTCGAAGGTGAACATCAGATTGCGGATGCTCAGGGCCAGCTCCGGCTGCTTCTCTTCGATGGTCTCGAGAATCTTCTTCGACTCCTCGGCGTTGAGCCGGTTCAGCAGATCGGCAACGGCCTTGAAGCCGGAGTAGCTGCGGCGCGCCGTGTCGCCCACGCTTTCCAGGCGGCGATGCAGAATCAGCGCCACTTTCTGGGCCATCTCAGGGGAAAACTGCCGCATCTCGGCCAGCCGCTGCACCGCCAGAACCTTGTGCTCCTCGCTCAGATTGTCCAGCACCGTCGAGGCCTTGCGCGGGTCAAGATGCGCCAGCACCAGCGCGATCGTCTGCGGGTGCTCGGAGTCGAGCAGCTTGCCCAGCTGCTGCGGGTCGGTGCGCTGCAGCTTGGCCAGATTGCCCTGCGCCGCCTCCTGCGAGCGGCGCATCATCTGCAGCAGATCGTCGGCGCGGTCCTTGCCGAAGGCATCGATCAGCAATCGGCGCGCGTAGTCCAGGCCGCCGTGCACGATGATGTGATGCGTGTCCAGAAGCTGCCAGAACTCCTCCAGAATCTCGGCCGAGAGCTCCGGCGTCACCCCGCGAAGATCCGCCAGCTCCTCCGTAAGGCGCTGCACATCGGCATCGGGCAGCGCGCGCAGCACCTCTCGCGCCAGATCCTCGCCCACGGCCACAAGCAGGATCGCGGCCTTCCGCAGACCGGAAAGATTCGCCGCCTGACGCGGCCGCTTGGCTGCTCCGCCATCATTGCCCTGTTCCGCCAAAACCGCCCCTTCCCCTCCGCGCTCCGGCGCCATCACTCCGAATGGATCCAGCTCTGCAACAGGCGTGAGCTTTGCGCAGGTTCGCGCTTCAGCTGCGCCGACACCTGATCGAAGATCTCCTGGGCGCGCATCCGCTCCGGATCGCTCGCGCCCGTCTCCGGCGTTCCCAGCGGCATCGCGGCCGCCGCCGGCGAGAGCTCGCGCGCCCCCGCTCTTGCGCTCGCCGGCGCCGCCAGCGCCAGCCCCACATTGCGCAGCGCCGGACGCAAACCGAAGGCGATCACCACCAGCACCCCCGCCAGCACGGTCAGGTATTTCATCAGCTCCGGCGACTCCTCCACCGTCTTCACCGATTGCTCCACCAGGCCGGCCGGCGGCTGCGGACGATTCTCGGCAAAGGCCAGATCCTGCACCGTCACCACGTCGCCGCGGGCCGCATCGAAGCCAACCGCGGCCTCGGCCAGCGCGCTCAGATTGCGCAGCTCGTCCGCCGGGCGCGCCTGCCACACCGCGGCATGCGTCTTCGTGGCGGGCTGCAGCAGGCGGTCGTTGACGACAATCGCGGCCGTAAGCCTGCGCACCCGGCCCGGTCCGTCAACGATATGGCGCACCGATTTGGAGACTCCATAGGTCGCCGACTCGGTGGTCGCCGACTGCGGCGGAGCCGTCTCGTGCGGATACACCGGCAGCGCCTGTGTGTTGGGCGCATTCGAGGCGCTGCCCGGCACTCCCGACGGCACCGCCTGGGCGCCGGTCGACTGCTGCGTGCGCTCCAGCGTCACCGTGGCCGTTCTTGCCGGATCGTAGCTCTCGTCGGTTTCGTCCGTGGATTCGGTGTCGTAGTCCAGGGTGACCGAGGCGCGGACGTTGCCTGCGCCCGTCACCGGCTCCAGCGTCGCCACCACCTTCTCCTCGAGCGCCTGTTCGGCGCTTAGTTGCAGGGCCTCGGCGGTCCGGGGACCAAGCGGCAGGTTGCCCGCGGCATCCACCAGCACCACATGATCCGGGCTGAGGCCGTCCACCGCCGAAGCCACCAGGTTGCGGATGGCCTCCGGCTCGCCGTCGGCAAGCGACCGGCGCCGCAATTTGAGCACCACGGCGGCCTTGGCCGGACGCTCCTGGTCGCGAAAGAGCGAATCGTGCGGAAGCACCAGATGCACGCGCGCCGAGGCGACATCGGATAACGTCCCGATGGTGTGCTCCAGCTCGCCTTCGAGCGCGCGCTGGTAGTTCACCTGCTCGTCAAACTCCGATCCTACCCAGTTCGGCTTGTCGAAGATCTCGAAGCCCAGACGGCCGCTCTTCACCCCGCCCTTGGCCGCCACCGCAAGCCGCGCCTCGTCCGGATCCAGCCCCGCATAGAGCGTGCGCCAGTCCGGACGCATGCCCAGCCACGCGATCCCGCCCAGCAGCGCCGCCAGCAGCAGCGCCGCCGTCATCGCCCAGCCGCGCTGCCGGGGCGTCATCGCCGCCCAGCGCAGGCGCACCCGGCCCCACAATCCCGCCCACCGGCCGCCCGCGTCGAGTTGCCCCAGCGGCGCCGGAGCCTTTTCCATCTGTGTCCCCGTGGCCATGTCTGCTCAGTCTTGCTCTCCGCGCTCCATCGCGGCTCGCTCTGCCGGCGCCGCCGGCCCAACGCCATCCGCCCGGACCCAGTGCCCGCCGCTTCCAGCCGCAGCCGGGGTCAGAACTGCATTCCCATCACGCTCTGGTACGCCTGAACCGCCTTGTTGCGCACCGCCAGCGCCAGCTCGAAGGCCATATCCGCCTTCTCGGTGGCGATCATCGCCTGGTGAACATCCACGCCGCTGCCCGTCATCAGTCCGGTCACCGCGCTCTCGGCCTGCTGGTCCAGTTGCTTCACCTGGCCCGCGGCGTCCGCCATCAGATCCGCAAAGGGCGCGGCAGGCGCACCCGTCTTCATCCCGGTTGCGGCCGCGCCCGATGCGCCGGCGGTCGAGGCCCCGGCGGCCGAGGCGACGGAATTGATTGCTGCCAGCATGGCATCCCTCCCTTGGCCGCCAGGGCTTTGCACTCCCCGCCGGCGCTCTCCCTGACTCGGTCCGCGTCGCGGCGGTTCCGGCATCGGCTTCCCCTCAGGACTTGGCGATCTCCAGCGCCGACGTGATCATGCCTTTCTCCGCCTGCACCGCCGATCCGTTCAGTCCGTATGCGCGCGTCGCCCCCATCAGATCGACCATCTCCGTCAGTGGATTGATGTCCGGATACGCAACATAACCATCCGCCCCCGCGTCAGGATGGCCGGGATCGTAGCGTTTGAGCGGCGGGGATGGATCCTCCACCACCGCGGAGACGTGCACGCCGGAAGCAACCGCGGTCTGCCCGGGCATTGCCCGCAGCGCGAGCAGGCCGGATTGCCCCCCGGAGCTGTCCGACGATGCCTGCGCGATCGAAGCCAGAAAGCCCGGATCGCTGCGTCCGGCGGAAAAGACCACCTCCTGGCGGCGGTACGGCCCTCCGTCGGCGGTGCGCGTCGTCTCCGCATTCGCCATATTCGCGGCCACCACCTCGGCGCGCATCCGTTCGGCCTGCATCGCGCCGCCCGAGCTTTCCATCATCCCAAAGAGATTCATCTCGACTCCTCGCCGGCTCCCGCCGCCCACCTGTCCCTCATGCCCGTTCCCGGCCGGCTATTTGTCGGCGTGGATGGCATCCAGCAGGCGCTGATACTCGCCGTGCAACAGGGCCACGCCGGTGCGGAAGCGGAGCTGGGCCTCGGCCAGACGCAGACTCTCGCGGTCGATCGACACGTTATTGCCGTCCGGGCGCGCAATCAGGCCATCGACATCGGCCACGCGCACGCTGTGCGCCGCGCGTCCTTTCTCCACGTCCTCGATGGCCTGGCGCATCTCGGAGCTGAACTCCATCCCCACGGTGCGGTATCCGGGCGTGTCCACATTGGCCATGTTGACCGCCGTCAGTTTGGCCTCGGCGGCGGCCAGGTCGAGATAGCGCTCCACCTGGTCGCTCATCCGGGTCGTGATCTCCATGTTCATCGGCGCTCCCTTTGCGATTCCGTTCCGGCCCGCCGCGGCGGCCTCGCTCTGCGCCGCGGCAGCATCCAAAACCCGGAGCTCAGTTCACCGTCAGCCCGAAGTCGATCTCGCGCGAGCTCAGAACCGGGCTGTCCCCGGCCAGGATCACGCCCCGTTCGAGCACATGCTCGAGCTCGCGTACGTTTCCCGGCCAAGGATGAGCCGTCAGCTTGTTCAGGGCGGCCTCGTCGAGCCGCTTCACCGGAATGTCGCGGCCCAGCCGTTCCAGAAAGTGCTCCACCAGCAGCGGCAGATCCTGGGCGTGCTCGCACAGGGCCGGGGTGCGGATGAGAAACACCGCCAGGCGGTAGTAAAGGTCGGAGCGGAAGCTGCCGTTCTGGGCGTGCTCGGCCAGCGGGCGGTGGGTCGCGGCCAGGATGCGCACATCCACCTTCACCGTCTCATTGTCGCCAACCCGCTGCAGTTCGCCGCACTCGACGAAGCGCAGAAGCTTGGCCTGCAGGGCCAGCGGCATCTCGCCGATCTCATCGAGAAACAGCGTGCCGCCGTCGGCGGCCTCGATGCGCCCCACGCGGCCCTGCACCGCGCCCGTAAAGGCGCCGCGGGTATGGCCAAAGAGCTCCGCCTCCAGCAGGGCTTCGGGAATGGCCGCGCAGTTGATCGCAACCAGCGGCTTGCGGCTGCGGGTCGAGAGCCGATGCAGAGCCTCGGCCACCAGCTCCTTGCCCGAACCGGTGGGCCCTTCGATCAGCACCGGAGTAGTGCGCGGCGCCACCAGCCGGATGCGGCGGCTCACCTCCATCATGCACGGAGCGTTGCCGATCAGCTCGGGCAGGCGCTCGGCGGTCCGGTTCATCCCCGCCTCCGGAGCCGGGGATGGAATCGGCGCGGGCCAACGGACGGCGTCCCTTCCCGATGCCGTCCGGCCCTCCGCGCCGATGGCCGCCGGCAGCAAAGGAGCGGCGACAGCCGCACTCCAGGCCGCCGTGTCCGTCTCCTCGCAGGAGCGCAGCGCGTAGAGCAGCTCCTGACGATAGGGCCCGCGCCGGCTTTCCTGCGCGATCTGGCCCGATGCGGTCACAAGATCCACCTCGGGAAAACGCGCCTTGAAGTCGTTCAGGAACTCGTTGAGGTCAAGATCCGGCAGCCATGAGCCCAGAATCACCGCGTCGGGCAAAGCCGCCTCGGCTTCGCTCCACGCCTGGGCGCCGCCTTCGGCCTCCAGCACCTGCCAGCGCAGGCCCGCAAGCACCGCCGCAAGTCGTTGCCGGAAGCTGCGGTCGGCGCTGACTACAACCACCGTGCGCGGTCTTGCGCGCAGGGTCACGGGAAGAACGGGAATCACTTGCATCTTGGGTCTCCTTGCATGTGGATCGGAGTGGAGCGCCCGCAGCGGGCGCGGGGCTACGACAGCGGCGCCGCCGGTGAGGGCAGGACCGCGCCTTTGGCCACGGGAAGAGCCGAAGCCGCATCCCCGGCCAGCTCCGCCTCAGACGGAATCATGTAGCCCCGTCCGCGCACGGTCCGGATCAGGCGGCCCGGCGGCGGGTCCATCAGCTTGCGGCGCAGATAGTTCACATACACATCGACGATGTTGGTCGTCTGCGCCTGCTCCAGATTCCAGATGGAATCCAGCAGATCGACGCGGGTGACGCACTGGCCGCGATGCAGCAGCAGGCTCTCCAGCAGGGCGAACTCCTTGTTGGTCAGCGCGATGGGACGGCCCGCCCGCTGGGCCGTATGGTCCAGGCGGTCGAGTTCAAGATCGCCGGCCCGCAGCCGCAGGCGGGCCTCGCGCTTGCGCCGCAGCAGCGCCCGGCAGCGCGCGCGCAGCTCATGCAGGCTGAAGGGCTTGGTCATCAGATCGTCGGCGCCGCGATCCAGGCAGCGCACGCGCGCGTCCACCTCCTGTCGGCCCGTCAGCACCAGCACCGGCAGCTCGGTGTCGATGGCGCGCACCTCTTCGAGCACCTGTTCCCCGTCCTTCACGGGCATGTTCAGATCCAGGATGGTCAGGTCCGGCGGCTCGGCGCGGAACGCCTCCACAGCGGCCGCGCCATCGTGGGCCAGAAGCACGCGATGGCCGTCGGCCTCAAGCCCCCGGCTCAAAAACGCGCTCAACGATCGGTCGTCCTCGGCAATCAGTAGCCTCATCTGCATCCTCTCCCCCAGCGCAATCCGCATCCCCGATTTCCCTGTATCCCCGATTCCATCGCATCCCCAATTCCATCGATCCGATGCCGGTTCCACGCCGCTCTCCGTCTTCCCGCCGGCCCGATTGTGCGAGCGGAAGATGGCACTCCTCCACCTTGGGGTATGGGGAAAAGGAACTCAACGGTTGCATGAGGAAAAATCAAGGAGGAATGTTGCATCGGGAGTAAAAATGGGAAGCGTCCCAAAATGGAAGGCGCAGCCGGCGGCGGATCGCGGCCAACTTCCCCAGCCCGCGCCCGCAACCCGCCCGCTCAGCCATGCCGGGCGCGCGCGGCGGCCTTCTCCGCGTACATGGCCGCGTCGGCCCGCGCCAGAAGCTCGTTCATCGTCTCGGCTCCCGTGCGCGCCGCCAGCCCGATGGAAGCATCGACATGAACCTTCAGCATTCCCCGCTGCGTGCTCAGGCTGTACAGGCCGCAGGCCCAGTTGCGCAGGCGCTCCACCTGCACCCGCGCCTCCTCGAGCCCAGCGTCGAACAGCAGCAGGAACTCATCGCCGCCCCAGCGCCCCACCACGTCCGTGGACCGGCAGGCGGAGCTCAACTCGCCCGCAAACTGCCGGAGCAGCGCATCGCCCGTCAGGTGGCCGTGCCGGTCGTTAATCTCCTTGAAGCGGTCGATATCGACGATCGCCGCGCAGAAGCCCGCGCCGGCCTCGATCCGCTTCTGCATCTGCGCCTCCAGAAAGACCCGATTGCGCACTCCCGTCAGCACATCCCGCGACGCCAGCAGCTCGGCCTCTTCCAGCTTGGCCTGGTACTCGTTCAGCTTGGATTCAAGCCCGTGCAGCACCTCCTTGCCTTCGGCCGCCATGCGATCGATGGAGGCGCGCAGTTCCGCCGCGCTCTTGTCGATCGAAGCCCGGATCTCGCTCAGATCGTCCAGGGTCGCGATCGCCTTCAGCCGCTCCGTCACCGCGCTCAACCGCTCCGCGCTGTTCGCATCATGCGTGCTCACCGATTCGGCCGTACGCGCCACCGTCAGCAGAATCTCCTTCACCTCGCGCGCCTTGTCCTGATAGTGCCGCGCCACCTCATGGCCCCATCCGCGCACGCGATCTCCCGCCCGTCTCCCGTGGGCCAGCAGATTCGCGCAACCCATCCCCGGCAGCAGCTCGGCTTCGAGCTCGCTCAGCTCCCGCTTCAGCCCTCCGCCCAGCCCGGGACACGCATCCAGGCTGCCGTCGCCGATCGCGCGCAGCGTCGCACCGTACGCCTCCAGCGCCGCCGCAACAGGATCCCCCGCCGCCGCGCTCCCCGCAACCGGCGCGGCCGCATTGGAGTCAAGATATTTCTTGAGCGAAATCATCGTCTTTGCAAACGTTCACGGTCCGCGCCGGCACGCGGCGCCAGTCCACTGCCCTCATCGGCCGCCGTGACGAATGCCTGAAAGGTGTCGAAAAAACAGACAGCGGCTCGCGCCTCCAGCCCGCGCCGCAAGACCGGAGCCTGCCAAAAGGCCGCCGGCTCCCGCCCTCGCTCCGCGCCCGCGGCGATGGTAAAGGAAGAACTGTCCCAAAAATGGAATGCGCTCCAAAGATGAGAGTTAGAACGGATGCAGGGCATAGACCGGCGCGCCGGAATTGTGATAAGCAGTAGTCAATGATGCTGTGAAGGGATCGCTCGCGGACCGAGGGCCGGGAGTTGAGGTGCGCCAGGTGGATTTGAGCAAACTACCCGATGTTGCGGCCGTTTCCCTGCTCACGCTGGCGTTCTTTTCCGTGGCGCGTTATGGGGCCTTTACCCGCCACGAGCAGACGTCTTCCTCCGTCATCTGGCTCATCGGCTGGCTCACCATCGTTCTCCACTTCACCGCCTTCATCTTTCTGCCGGCGCAGGGATTTCTCGGCGTCGCCGCCATGGTCATCGGCACCTCCTCGCTGGCCTGGGCGGGCATTCTCTTCATGTGGGCCTCGCTGCCCTATCGCGGCCAATCCTCAAGCTACTGGCTGCTTCTGTCCCTGCTGGCCACCAACACCTTCTATTTCTTCGTTCTTTCCATCGCGCCGCACGGACATTGGCTCTTGCAGCCGGCCGCGGTTCTCATCGGAGCCTTGCCCCTGCTGGCTTCCATCAGCGCCCTGCGCGCAGACAGGCATCCGTTGCGCTGGACCATCGCTGCTCTCTACTCCGCGCTTTCGGTCTTCCTTCTGGTGTTTGAGAACAGGCCGGGAATCGGCCCCTACCTGGCCGTGAACGCGGTCCTGTTCACCGTCTACGCCGGCTGCTGCATTCACTTCTGGATTGCCTACCGCCGCGCCACCACCGGCGCTTTTATCACCGTGGCCGGATTCTTTGCCTGGGCCAACGTCTTCACCGCCGCCCCTCTGATCGACAGTTTCCTGCCCCGGGTTCAGATCGAGAGCGAGGTCTGGAACCTGCCCAAGTACGTCGTGGCCGTCGGCATGATCCTGCTCCTGCTCGAGGACCAGATCGAGCACAATCGCTTTCTTGCCCTCCACGACGAGCTCACCGGCCTGCCCAATCGCAGGCTCTTTCAGGACCGCCTGGCCTCTGCCCTGGAGCGCGCGCGCCGGTCCGGCTCCAAAGCCGCGCTGCTGCTCATTGACCTCGATCGCTTCAAGCAGGTCAATGACACCATCGGCCACCACGCCGGCGACGAGCTGCTCAAGCATATCGCCGCTCTCTTCCTGGGCAGGGTCCGCCGCAGCGACACCGTGGCCCGCACCGGCGGCGACGAATTTTCCGTGATTCTGGAGGAGCCCGTCAATCGTGCGGATGCCATGAGCGTAGCCCGCAGCCTGACGCATTTTCTCGACGCTCCCATCGAGCTTGGCGATCAGGTCGTGCGCATCGGCGCCAGCGTCGGCATCGCCATCTATCCCGAGGATGGAACCGACGCCGAATCCCTCTCCATCGCCGCCGATCTCCGCATGTACGACCACAAACGCTCCGGAACCGTTCGCAAACATCACTCCCCCGCCGCCAAAGCGATCGCGCAAACCTATCCGCTTGCGGATTAGCCTCGGGCGCCTCTGCGTGCCGCGCCGCCCGGCCACGCTTCTCCCTCCGCGCACATGCAAAAAGGCCCAGGCTGTCGCAGCCCGGGCCTTCTACGCCGAATGCCGCAGGGACTCAGCCCTGGCCGCCGTTCGGCCCACGTCCTCCGCGCCGGCGACGGCGACGGCGATTGGTATTGGCCGGGCGTCCTGCGCCGGCCGACTGCTGTCCGCCTGCCACCGGAGCCCCGTCCACGCGATTGAAATTCGGCTCGTTCTCCTCGTCGAACTCCACTTCGCCGTCGGCTTCGAAGTCATCGCCGCCCTCGATCAGAATCGTGCTCTGATTCGAGCTCGGCTGGCGCTCGTCGAACTCGTGCCGCGGACGCGCCGGCGCTGCCGGCGCCTGCTCGATTGCCGCCTCGCTCTGCGCGGGCTGCGCCAGCTTGGCCTTCTGCTCTCTGATCAGCGCCTTCCGGCTCAGCTTGATGCGGTTGCCTTCGATGGCCAGCACCTTCACCATCACCTGATCGCCTTCGCGCAGTTCGTCCTTCACTTCCTTCACGCGATGCTCTGCGATCTCGGAGATGTGCAGCAGCCCGTCGGTGCCCGGAAACAGCTCCACAAACGCCCCGAACTCGGCCAGGCGAACCACCTTGCCCAGGTACGTCTTGCCGATCTCGGGAACCGCCGTAAGATCGTTGATGATCGCCAGCGCCTTCTTCAGGCCTTCCGCATCGCTTGACGCCACGCTCACCTTGCCCGTGTCGTCCACGTCGATCTTGGCGCCCGTCTGCTCCACAATGCCGCGAATGGTGGCGCCGCCCTTGCCGATCAGATCGCGGATCTTGTCCGTCGGAATCATCACCGTCTCGATGCGCGGCGCGTACTTCGAGCGCTCCACGCGCGGGCCGTTCAGCTCTGCGTCCATCTTGTCCAGAAGGTAGAGCCGGCCGCGGCGCGCCTGTTCCATCGCCTGCTGCAGAATCTCCCGCGTCAGCCCGCCGATCTTGATGTCCATCTGCAGGGCCGTGATTCCCTTCCGCGTTCCGGCCACCTTGAAGTCCATGTCTCCGTAGTGGTCCTCGGCTCCGGCGATGTCGGTCAGAATGGCGTAGTCGTCGCCCTCCTTCACCAGCCCCATGGCCACGCCGGCCACCGCGCCCTTCAGCGGAATCCCCGCGTCGAACAGCGCCAGGCTCGCGCCGCATACCGATGCCATCGACGACGATCCATTCGACTCCAGAATGTCGGAGACGATGCGTATCGAGTATGGCGACTCTTCCGCGCCGGGCAGCACCGCGCTGATCGCGCGCTCCGCCAGCGCCCCGTGACCCACCTCGCGGCGGCCCACGCCGGTCATGCGACCGGTCTCGCCCACGCTGAACGGCGGAAAGTTGTAGTGCAGCATGAAGCTCTTCCGCTGTTCGCCCTCATAGGACTCCAGCCGCTGGCTGTCGTCCATCGTGCCCAGCGTCGCCGTCACCAGCGCCTGCGTCTCGCCGCGCGTAAACAGCGCCGATCCGTGGGTGCGGGGCAGAACCCCGGTCTCAATCGAGATGGGACGAATCTCGTCGAACGCGCGCCGGTCCGGCCGGATCCGCTCCTTCGTCACCTGCTCCCGGAACAGACGCTCCCGCATCAGCTCGTAGTAATGCGCCAGCCGCTTCTTCGCCGCCGCATCCTCCGCCGGCAGCTCCGCCGCCAGCTCGTCCTTGATCGCCTTGACCAGCGCATAGCTCTCGGTCTTGCTATGCTTCTTGGTGTCCAGCGCATCCTTCAGACGCTCCCCGATCTTGGCCTTCAGCTCCGCATAATAGGTCTCGTCGCACTCGGGCGCGGCAAACTTCCGCTTCGTCTTGCCGCCCTTGGCCACCAGCTCTTCGATCGCAGCCACAATCTTCTTGATCTGCTCGTGCGCGAACTCGATCGCCGCCAGCACCACCTCTTCGGTCTCTTCCTTGGCTCCCGACTCGATCATCACGATGCCGTCTTTGTGGCCCACCACCATGATGTTTACCGTCGTCTGCGCCCGCTCGGAGTAGGTCGGATTCACCACGAACTCTCCGTTCACGCGGCCCACTCGCACCGCGCCCACCGTGGCGCTGAACGGGATATCCGACAGGGCTACCGCCGCCGCCGCGGCATTGATCGCCACCACGTCCGGATCGTTCTCTTTGTCCGCCGAGAAAACCAGCGCAATCACCTGCGTCTCGTTGCGGAATCCATCGGGGAACAGCGGACGGATCGGACGGTCAATCTGCCGCGCCGTCAGAATCTCCTTCTCGCTCGGCCGGCCCTCGCGCTTGATAAATCCTCCAGGAATGCGGCCGCCGGCATACGTATACTCCCGGTAATCCACGGTCAGAGGAAAGAAATCGATCCCCTCGCGCGCTTCGGGTGAGGCCACCGCGGTAGCCAGCACCACCGATTCACCCGTGCTGACCAGTGCCGCGCCTGAGGCCTGCTTGGCCATGCGTCCCGTCTCAAACACAAGACGCTTGCCGCCGGCAAGCTCAACGGCTACTTCATGCTTCGTAGACATAGAGTCCTCGTTTCATTTTGTTCATTTGGGAAACTTTGCGGGGAGTGCGCACCTCGTGCGCTGCCGATTCCAATACACAACGGCCGCCGGTTTTGTATATACCGCCAGCCGTTGATTGGTCCGGTGTTCCGCTTCGGAGTTGGACCGGGACCAGGGTCCGGTCTTGGTGCTTCCGGTTCAATGTTTGCTTTCTGAATTACTTGCGGATCCCGAGCTTGCCGATTACTTCGCGATAGCGATCGGAATCATGCGTCTTCAGGTAGTCCAGCAGACGGCGGCGCTTGCTCACCAGCATCAGAAGTCCACGCCGGGAAGCATGATCCTTCTTGTGTGTCTTGAAATGCTCAGTCAGGTCGCCGATGCGCTCACTCAGAATGGCAATCTGGACCTCCGGCGAACCGGTGTCCGTGTCATGGGTTCGGAAGCGCTCAATCAGTTCGGTCTTCTTTTGGGTCGCCAGCACGGCGTAGATTACTCCTCTTTTTTCTCTCAGATCCACATTAAAGTGTCTAGGGAAAGACTATCACGAACGCCGCACTTAAGAAACCTTGAAGCGCACCAGCCGCAGGGCAATCGCATTTGGATTTCTCGCTCACTGATCGGCGGTCGTAAAGTTGATTCTGGCCGGATAAGCCGAATTGGCGATGCCGAAAGCCGCTATTTTGGAGGCTATGCGCACGCAAATTGACGCCTGAAGAAGTCGAAAGCTGGCAGGCCCGGGCATTTTCCGCAACTCGAATGTCAAGAAAACTCCAAACGCGATTACCCTGCCTCTGAACTACTTCTGAATCAGTACATCGTCCCCCCGTATGTGCCAGCCGTCCCGTATACGATTGTCGGGCCAAAAATCTCGCCTGCGGGCGCATTCAGCGTTGTTGCCGCGCCAACGATAAATACATTCGGCACGATAGCGCCGCTCGACATGAGTTGCGAACTGCCGTATATCCCAACGCCGAACGGGGCCGCGGAACTGACTGCGGAAAGATCGCCTGTCTTGTCGAAAGCGATCCCGTTCGGCGCGTTCAAGCTGGCATTGCCACTGACCATGGTGGAACTCAGGGTGATTGCAGGGGTCGGACTTCCACTGGCTGTCAAGCTGATTTTTGAGAATTGGACGACTGTGTTCGGAGCGTTGGCGTTGCTGGACCAAAGGTTCCCAGAACTGTCAAACGCCAACGCCCAAGGCCCCTGGATGGATTGCTTGCCATCGTCCGACAACATGATGTTGGGCGTAAGGGTCACGCTTCCGCTGGCCGTCGGGAGCGCGGCCGCATTGAATTCAAAGATTGTCGTAGTCCCATTGTTGGCGATCCACAAGTCTCCGGCCGTGTCGAACGCGATCCCCAGCGCACCGGTAAAGGCAGGGTTGGACTTGATTGTGATATTTGGCGTAACCGCAATCCCAGAAGCCATCAGTTGCGACGGCATAAATTCAAAAACAGCATTGCTCCCGTTGTCGCTGACCCACAGGTCGCCTTTGCTGTCGAACACGGCCTGCTGGGGAAATGTGAACGCGGAAGAGTTGATGGTCACATTGGGCGTGCCGGTGGCCGGAGACTGGAGGGCCGTGAGATTGGCGGAGGTGAACTGATACAGCGCGGGCTTGGCCTTGCCGCCTGTGCTGGTGGTGCCGCCATCGACCACCCACAGGTTGCCGGATGCGTCGAAGAGCACGCCTTGCGGAGCGGCAAACGCGCTGCTGTTCAGGATGAGCGTCGGCGCGGGCGCTGCACTCCCAGAGGTGGTCAACGCGGCGGAAGTGAATTCCAGCACATTGGTCCCATTTGCCACCCACAGGGCCGGGCTGCTGTTGGGCGTGGTTGGGGGCGTCATGTAGGTATTGCCGGAAGAGGAATAACCGCATCCGGCCAACGCGATTGCCAGCCATGCTCCGCAGCATGCTGTCGGCAGGTATCTACATGAATTGCTTTTGCACGGAGAAGAAATTGCTGCTGCACCGGAAGGCCCCATGCTATGGAATCCGGCGCAGGCGATGGATGTTGAAAGAGAAGAATGGAAAGGTAGGTCGCGTAGCTGTTCAAGCCTCATGACGGTTCTCCTTTACTATGAAGTGGCCACATGTGCAGCCAGACTGGATAGGCAGGGACCGCTCCGCGGAATAATATTATACTCTTTCTTGGTGAGAACAATCCTTGTCGATCATGATGCCGGCAGCCATCGCGGAATCGCCCTGCTTCACCTTCACGCGGCCTCTCCT
>JAKCDN010000218.1 GCA_021841795.1 Acidobacteriota bacterium
CCTAAATATGTGGCTCAGCTCAAAGAGATGGCCGCTGCGACACTGGCGATTCAGAGCAAGGATGGACTCTGGCGTCCCGGTATGCTCGATGCCGATAGCTATCCGCTGCCAGAGATCTCAGGCAGTGCCTTTATTACCTATGCGCTTGCTTACGGCGTAAACCAGAAGATTCTTGACAGAAAGACCTACTGGCCCGCGGTGAAGAAAGCCTGGGCAGGAATGCTCGGTCATATCTATGCCGACGGGCGGCTCGGATGTATTCAGCCGGTTGGGGCTGCGCCTGGCGCCTATACGGAGTCCTCCAGCTATGTCTACGGCGTGGGCGCATTTCTGATGGCGGGTACAGAGATCTATAGTGGGGTTCGGTGATTCGGCGACTGAGTCTCGCATGCGAGACTCAGTCGCCAGGCTTCGGAGTTACCGTGCGAGTCATCCGCCCTTGATCCCGGCGCATCGATTATCTGCGATGTAGTTGTAGGTGAGGCGCGGATCCGCGCTTTCATAAGCAGTGAATCGCATCCTTTATAGCGCGGTGCGCTCAGGCGTTCAGAAACTTCTCGATATTGGTGAAGCTGATCTGAAGGCTCTCAAGTGGCGGCCGCTCAGTCTGATCTTGCTCCACATACATATTAGGAATGTGATCCCTGCCGGCGAGGCGCAGGATAGGTACCCAGTCCAGGGTGCCTGTGCCGACCTCCGTAAAATGCGCGGAAGCTGGGCCGGTATCGGTGGAGGGCGGGAAGCCCGGCATGCGGTCTTTCAGGTGCAGCGACTGCATGCGATGCCCGTGCGTCTTGAGCATCTCGACGGGATTCTGGCCAGCCTGGGCGACCCAATAACAATCCATCTGCCACCAGACGAGAGCCGGGTCTGTATTTTCAAGCAGAATCTCTACTCCGGTCTTGCCGTCAAAGCTCTTGAACTCGGTGTCGTGATTGTGGAAGCCGAACTGGAGACCCATGGTTTTGCACTGCTGGCCCCAGGTGTTGTACTGTTCGGCGGCGCGCTTGAATCCGTCGGCCGAGCTGCCAACCGAGACCGGAACCGAGGAGCAGACGGCGCATCCGGCTCCCAGTTCTTTGCAGTAATCAAGGCGCGTGGCAAAGTCGTTGTATCCGAAGTGCGCGCTGGGAACCGCGAGACCTGCGTCGACAATGGCCTGCCGCAGATCTCCGGCGGGAATCTTGTATTGCGCAACGAAGGTTTCCACGGTGCGGTACCCGATCTTGTTGATGGCGGCGAGTGTACCCGGCAGATCCTTAGCAACCAGACTGCGGACGGTGTAGAGCTGCACGCCCACAGGGCGATCCAACTTCTTGCCGAAGGTGGGGGGCGCAAGGGTAAGCGCGGCAAGGCCAGCTCCTGCGCCGGCGATAAACTCTCGTCTGGTGGACATGCTAGTTTCTCCTTGAAGCGGGTAAAAAATGACTTAAGCTGACGCAAATGCAGAGCCGGCCAACTTTAAAGTCAAAAGGGAGTTGAATCATTCTGGCCGCGCGTTTCGGTTTTAAACCGCTGCAAAAGGCGAATGCAGCGGCAGAAAAAATCTATTATGATTGATCGCTAGTGTCAAGAGTCGATTGACAGGGGCAGAGTTGTGGCGCCTTGTTGGGGTTCAGTCGGAAGGCTTTGTTTTTACGCAGGATACGCAGGAATTACGCTGGAGTCTTCAGCGCGGGCGAAAACAGCACAAGAATGGGCTGCTTCAGCCTGGGTAATATTTTGATTTGACAATCGTTTGCAATCGATAATAGGATTCTCCTTCAATTTAAAGGCGCGTCACTGACCGCCCTCCGCAAATAGCAAGGGAAGCGGTCTTCGCATGGGGCGGCCGACACAACAGGGCAGGACGCCAGCACAGTCATCCGCAGGAGGAGCAATGCCGCACAATCTATTGGAACAGCTTCGCAAATATAGTGTGATTGTGGTGGACACGGGCGATATCGAGTCAATGGAGCACTTCAAGCCGCGCGATGCCACTACCAATCCATCGCACATCACCAACGCGGCCAAGATGCCGAAGTATCAGCCGATTCTTGATGGCGAGTTGATGAGCGCGCGCAAGGAACTGGGCGCGACTGCCAGCGACCATGCGGTAGCCAACCTGGCGTTTCGGCGTCTCGGCATCGCCTGGGGCAAGAACATTTTGAATGTTGTGCCCGGCCGCGTGTCGACTGAAGTAGACGCACGCTTGTCTTACGATACCGAAGCGACCATCGCGCAAGCGCGGGGCATTATTGCGCAGTACGAAGCGGAGGGCATTTCGCGAGAGCGCATTCTGGTGAAGATTGCGGCCACTTGGGAGGGAACGCGCGCAGCCCGGGTGCTGGAGGGCGAAGGCATTCATTGCAACCTGACGCTGATCTTTGGTCTGTTCCAGGCCATAGCGGCGGCGGAGGCTGGGGTCACGCTGGTGTCGCCGTTCTGCGGCCGCGTGCTCGACTGGTACAAGAAGGAATACGGGCGTGACTATGCTGGAGCCGAAGATCCGGGCGTGATCCACGTGACCGCGGTTTACAACTACTTCAAGAAGTTCGGTTACAAGACCGAGGTGATGGGCGCGAGCTTCTGGAATGTGGGCCAGGTTAAAGAGCTGGCCGGAGCTGATCTGCTGACAATTGCTCCCAAGGTGCTCGCTGAACTGGAAGCGACTGAAGAGGATCTGAATCCTAAGCTCAACGCTGATGCAGCAAAGACGCTGCCCATAGAGAAAATTGTTGTGGATAGCAAAGATTCCTTTGCACGGCTACTGGCAGAAAACCGCATGGCGACCGACAAACTACGGGAAGGTATTGAGGGATTCAGTGCTGCGCTGGAGGAACTGGAGACGCTGCTCGTCAGGCGGCTGACGGAGCTCGAATCACGCACTACCGCATCGGCGTAGTTGCGGTAATCGCCAGCCATGGAACTGTGTGCAAACGCCGGAATTGCGTAGCGCTTCACCGGTGGCAAAGAGAGAGTGATCCAAATGGGCATTGGCAATCTGATGATTGTGCAGGGTGGTGGGCCGACCGCCGTCTTCAATGCCAGCCTGGCGAGCGCGATTGCAGAAGCGGCTGGGCATCCGGGAATAGAGAAGGTTTTCGGCGCTCGATACGGCATGCAGGGGCTGGTGAAAGGCGACATTGTTGAACTTGGGCAGTTGGCTGCTGGAGAACTTGAACAGCTGCGTACGAGCCCCGGCGCGGCCCTGGGCTCTTCGCGCTATAAGCCCTCACCGGATGATTACGGCCGCATGGTGGAGAATCTGCGCCGGCTCGATGCGCGCTTCATTCTGTTTATGGGCGGCAATGGCACCATGCGCGGCGCGTCTCTAGTGAGCGCGCACTGCCACGAAGCGGGCTTTGCCGTGCAGGTGGTTGGTGTGCCCAAGACTGTGGACAACGATATTGCCGGTACTGACCGCTGTCCTGGGTTTGCCAGCGCCGCGCGCTATATGGCGCAGACCACCTGCGACCTGGGCATGGACATTCGCTCCCTGCCGCAGCCGGTGACGATTCTCGAGGTGATCGGGCGCAGCATCGGCTGGCTGGCTGCGGCGACGGCGTTGGCCAGGACGCGCGAGAACGACGCCCCGCATCTGATCTTGCTGCCGGAAAGACCGTTCCAGGCGGAGAAGTTTCTCGCCGATCTCGACACGATTGTGACCAGATTCGGCTGGGCGATTGTGGTGGCGACCGAGGGAATTCGCAATGCAGATGGCAGTCTGGTTTACGAGTTGAAGGATCCCACGCAACTCGATCCTTTGGCACGGCCAATGACCGGCGGCGTGGGCCAGTTCATGGCCAATCTTGTGGGTGAGCAATTGAAGATTCGCTGCCGTACAGAGAAGCCGGGACTGATTGCCCGGGCCGCCCGAGCGCAGGTGTCGGCGCAGGACCGGAGCGACGCAGAACTTGTGGGTCGCGCAGGTGTGCGCGCCCTCGGCCGCGGCGAAACCGAAAAGATGGTTGCGCTGCTGCCGCTTGGCTCCCCAGGTAGCATTGGGCACGAGCTGGTTCCGTTCAATCAAGTAGCCAATCAGGAGCGGCCGTTTCCCGCGGAGTGGATGCGCGATGCTGCAATCCCGATAGGTGAGCAATTCTTTGACTATGTAAAACCGCTGGTGGGCGAACTGGAGCCCTACTTCGTTCGCTATACGAACTGATGGATCAACTGGAGATGATGCACATGAAAAGGTCTGCGACAGCCGCCGCCAAAAAGCCGCTAGGCGTGCTGATTCTGGGGCGTAAGCGCCCGGGCTTCGATCAGGAGTGGAACAAAATCATCTGTGCACGCGCGATGGACGCGCTGAAGGATCTGGGGTACACAACAGTTGGCGCGGAGACGCCGGTGGTGGACGATGCCAGCATCGCTCAGGTGCTGAACCGAATTAGGGTGGCCGGCTGCCAGGCGCTGCTCATGTTGCACCCTTCGATGGGCAACGGGCAATTGGCACTGACGGTAGCGCAGCAGTGGCCCGACCCGGTAGTGCTGTGGGCCACGCCTGAGCGTCCTGGCGACGGCAAAGTAAGCTCCTGTTCCCTGGTGGGGCAGCACCTGTGGGGTTCGACTCTGCGGCAGTCAGGGCACGCGTTTGAGCTGGTGTACGGTGACCCCGATGACAATACGCTGCGTGCCGAGTTGGTACGGGCCGTTGATATTGCGCGTGCTGTTGCGGTGCTGCGCGGCGCCAAGGCAGGTGTTATCGGAACTCATGCTCCGGGATTTATCGATCTCGCGGCGGATCCGTTTCTCTTGAAAACGACCATGGGTGTGCAGATGCATCCGCTGAGCCTGCCCCAGTTCATCGAGCGTGTGCACGCAGTTCCAGAAGACGCGGTCAGCAAGGATGTTGAGCGTGTGCTCGACATGAAGCTGCCGATGCGCGACGTGACAAAAGATGATCTGCCGGTGAACTCGCGCTGCTACCTGGCCATGCGCGAGCTGATGCAGGAGGAGAGCCTGGATGCGATCACGATCCAGTGCTGGCCGGAACTGCCCAACATGATCGGGCAGTGGCCGTACCTGGCAGTTGCGCGGTTGAGTACAGAGGGCGTTGCGGTCTCAATCGAAGGCGACGTAGACGCTGCAGTTGGCAGCCTGATGAATTGTGAACTGGGCGATGGACCGGGATTCCTTACGGACTGGCTCGAACACGACCGCAGCACGATCTTCTTCTGGCATCCCGGCATGGCACCAATGAACATGTGCAACCCGGTGGGAACCGAAGGCGGACCAACTCTGGCCCGGCACTTCAACATCACCAAGCCGATGGTGGTGGACGGGCAGATCCGCTCCCATGAAGGGGTGACGATCTCGCGCCTCTGGCGCTGCGACAACCGTTATCACATGACGGCATTTGAAGCGCGTACAGTGCCGCCGCGGCGCCGGATAACGGGAAACATGGTTCTAGTGGAGCTTGCGGATGCGGAACTGGAGCGTTGCGGCGATGTGCCGCGCCGCTTTGACCGTCTGGTTCATGCGGGGATGCCGCACCACGTGAGCTTGTCGTTTGGGCATCAGGTAGAGGCCTTACGCCGGTTGGCGCGGGCGCTGAACATCGAGTGGTGGAGATAGGGAGAGAGGCTGCGGGATGAGCGAATCGAAGGTATATAAGGTGTATCTCGGTGGTGAATGGATCGAGACCG
>JAKCDN010000219.1 GCA_021841795.1 Acidobacteriota bacterium
TGCAGCGGTTTATGCGGTAACTTCTACGGCGTCCCGCTCCGCAATTGGAACGACCTGACGCTGACGGGAGCCGGTATAAATCTGCCGGGGACGGGCGATCTTCTGCGCCGGATCGACGATCATCTCCTGCCACTGCGCGAGCCAGCCTACGGTACGCGGAATAGCAAAAAGCACGGTAAACATCTCCGGCTTGAAACCGATGGCCTGGTAGATGAGGCCGGAGTAGAAGTCAACATTTGGATAAAGCTTGCGGGAGATGAAGTAGTCGTCCTGAAGCGCAATGCGCTCGAGTTCGAGGGCGATCTCGAGCTTCGGATTCTGTCCGGTGACGCCGAAGACCTGTTCTGCGATCTTTTTAATGAGCGTGGCGCGGGGATCGAAGTTCTTGTAGACACGGTGCCCGAAACCCATGAGCTTACGCTTGCCGCGCTTCACGCTCTCGACGTAGGCGGGAATGTCGGCCTTTGAATCGATCTCGTCGAGCATGCGGATCACTTCTTCGTTAGCTCCGCCGTGCAAGGGCCCGGAGAGCGCCGAGGCGGCCGAGGCAATCGCCAGATAAGGACTGGCAAGCGAGCTGCCCACGGCGCGCATCACGCTCGATCCGCAGTTCTGCTCGTGGTCGGCATGGAGAATGAAGAGCACCTCCAGCGCACGGGCCAGAACAGGGTTGGCCGCGTACTTGGGCTCGACCATCTTCCACAGCATGTTCATGAAATTTTCGGTATAGCTCAGTTCGTTGTCAGGGTAAACGTAGGGAAAACCAAGGCTGTGCCGGTAAGACATGGCGGCAATCGAGGGCATTTTGGCGATCAGCCGTTTGATTTGCAGCAGACGACTCGCAGGATCATGCACATTGGTGGCGCAGGGATAGACCGTAGACAAAGCCGCCACGGTTGAAATCAGCATGGTCATGGGGTGAGAGCCGTAGCGGAAACTTTCCATGAATTTTTTGGTGGTTTCATGCAGCATGGTGTGGTGAGTGATCTCATAGACCCAGTGATCGAGCTGGGTTTGAGTGGGCAATTCACCAAAGAGGATCAGGTAGGCGACCTCAAGGAAGGTGCAGTTTTCGGCGAGCTGCTCGATAGGATAGCCGCGATACTCGAGGATTCCGCGATCGCCATCGATGTAAGTAATGCTGCTGCGGCAGGATGCAGTATTCATAAAAGCCGGATCGTAAAGCATCAGGCCGAAATCGTCCGTACCGGTTTTCATCTGGCGAAAATCCATCGCGCGCACGGTTCCATCTTCAATAGGCACGTCATAGGTCTTGCCCGTGCGGTTGTCGGTAACGGTCAATGTACTGGATGACACGAAAATCCTCCTGCTGCAACGCCTGATTGGAAATAGCCGAACATGATCCAAAATCACACTTAAATGTCGAATACGCAAGTTGACTGTGCGCTTCATCACACTACAGCTGCCGACATCTTTAGTTAGATGAGTCTCGGAGTGATTTCGTTCACGCGGTCAGGGCGATGCCGGTGCGACTTTGAGGAGCAGGGGCAGGAGCGTGGCCAGGGCACGTCCGCGGTGGCTGAGACGAAGCTTGGTTTCGAGATCGATCTCGGCCATCGTCCTGTCGAGTTCCGGCAGATAGAACAATGGATCGTAGCCGAAGCCTCCGGTTCCCCGCGGGGCATCGAGGATCGTACCTTCCACGGCACCGTCGGCAACCTGAACAACGTGGCCGTCGCGTGCGGCCACCAGGGTGCAATGGTAGCGGGCAGTGCGGAGCGAAGGCGGAATGCCGGCCAGTTTTTCGAGCACCAGCATATTGTTCCAGACGTCGGTATTGTCGTTGGCATCGGGCGAGTCCTTGAGGCCGGCGTCAGCCGCATAACGCGCCGAACGCACGCCGGGTGCGCCGCCCAGAGCGTCGACCTCAAGGCCGGAATCGTCGGCGATGACCAGTTCGCCGGGGGCAAAGCGTGAATAATAGACGGCTTTGACAGCGGCATTGGCCAGGAATGTATCACCGTCTTCAGCGGGCGCGGGAATGGCTTCAATTCCGGGGAGCGGGACGATATCGACCGCGCAGGTCTGAGCGGCGGTGCGAAAATCACGAAGCTTGCCGGCGCTGGTGGTGGCGGCGTAGAGGCAGGACATATTGAAAGTGTAGCGGGCGCGGAGGGCCGGGAAATGCGACAGCGAGCCGTCGGCCAGATGCGATTGACAGGACTTGGCGTGGTTTCTTAAGGTTGATGGGCCTGAAAACTTTTCAATGGGGGAAGTGGCAGACGTTTCGAGCGCTCCGCGTCCTGAGCTTCCCGGCGTTTTTCTATCGAATCGAGACATTCTTCATGAATTCCAGATGGATGCACCCAGGATTGTGGCCGCTGGCTTTGATGGCAGCGGCTACTTTAGCCCTAGCCCAGCCAAATGCACCCGCGACAGGGCCCATGGGTCTACGGGTCGATAACCTTAAAAATCCGCTTGGTATCGACGATCCGGCGCCAAGCTTCTCGTGGCATTTGCGCGACGCTGCGCCCGGGGCAAAACAGACCGCCTATGAAGTAGAGGTGGCGTCCTCGCCGAAGTTGCTGGACGAGGACAAAGCGGACGTGTGGACGAGCGGACGCGTCGCTTCGAACCGGTCGTTGAACGTGCGCTACGGCGGACCGGCGCCGACGGCGAGCACGCGTTATTTCTGGCGGGTCAGAGTATGGAACAGCGCAGGCAAAGCGTACCCGCTCAGCGCGGTGGCATGGTTTGAGACCGGACTTCAGCATCAGGACGGGTGGAAGGCCCAATGGATCGGCTACGAGACTCCGGAAGAGGCCACGGTTCGCAGTGCACCGGCGGACTGGATTGCCAATCCAGATGCGCACGCGCACGAGCTCGCAGGCAAGACGGAGCAACGCTTTGCCTACCGGACCGCGGTGAAGCTCGACAAACCGGTGAAATTTGCGGCGCTATACGCGACGGGACGCGACACGGTCGCGGCGTGGGTGAATGGCGCACAGGTATTGCATGAAGATGCTCTGCCGCCGTGGCGCCAGATGCCGTGGAAGAAGTTCGTACGCGCCGTGGTGACCGCGCAATTGAGCACGGGGGAGAATTGCCTGGCGGTTGAGGTGCTGCACTACGTAGTGAATCCGAACGGCATGGCGACGGACGACGCCCCGCCGATGATCGCAACACTGGTGGTGGAGTATACGGACGGAACATGGGCGAGCTTCGCGAGCAATGCGCAGTGGAAGACGGCGATTTCTCCGGCGGACGCCTGGCAAGAGAGGGATTTTCGCGACGCGGCATGGAAGACGGCGCTGGTATGGCAGCCGCTCTCGGGCAAACGCTCGGAGTCATTGGATGAGCCGTGGATTCCGGATTCCGTGAAGGCGCTGCGCGAGAGTTTCACGGTAGAGAAGCCGGTAAAATCGGCGCGTCTTTATGCAACGGCGCTGGGCGCGTATGAGATGTTCCTGAACGGCGATCGCATAGGCAGGCAGATGCTGGCGCCGGGATGGACGGATTATCGGGAGCGGGTCGTATACCAGACGTACGACGTAACCAGGCTGGTAACGCAGGGCAAGAATGCGATAGGGGCGCTGCTGGCGCCGGGATGGTATGAGACGCCACTGGAGTGGTTCCAGCAGCCCAATAATTACGGTTTGACGCCACCGGCGCTGCGGGCGCAACTGCGGATCGAACATACGGATGGCAGCGTGGAGTGGATCACAACCGGGGAGGGCTGGGCGGCGCGCGTTTCCGAGATTCTGAAGGCGGAGATCTACGACGGCGAGACCGAGGACGCGCGGCGACGGCTTGCAGGGTGGAGTGACGCCAATACGATCCTCGCCGGCTGGGAGACGGCCACGCTTGTGGCGCCGGCAAAGACGGAGATTGTTGCCCAGGATTTTCCGCCGATACGGGCGGGGCGCACGATGGAGGCCAAGGCGCTGACGGAGCCAAAGCCGGGGGTATGGGTATACGACTTTGGGCAGAACTTTGCAGGCGTGGAGACGCTGCGCGCCAGCGGCCCGAGCGGAACGGACGTGCGGCTGCGGTTTGCCGAGGTTCTGAATCCCGACGGCACGGTTTACACCGACAATCTGCGCACGGCAAAGGCGACGGATCACTTTATTCTGCGCGGCGAGGGCGTGGAAAGCTTCATGCCGCAGTTCACGTTTCACGGATACCGCTACGCGGAGCTGACGGGACTGTCGACGAAGCCGGGGCAGGATGCGGTGAAAGGGGTGGTGCTGCACACGGATGCACCGTTCACGGTAAAGCTAGCGACCGGCAGCGGGCTGATCAATCAGTTGTGGAGCAACATTCTGTGGGGGCAGCGCTCGAATTTTGTGGGAGTGCCGACGGATTGTCCGCAGCGGGACGAGCGGCTGGGGTGGATGGGCGATGCGCAGGTGTTCTGGCGTGCGGCCAGCTACAACATGGATCTGGCGGCATTTTCACGCAAATACGCGGCGGACATGCGCGGCACGCAGGCGGGATCACCCTACTATGGGATCTTCTCGCCCGGCACGATACGGCCGCACGAGGAGTCAGCGGCAGCGTGGAGCGATGCGGGCGTGATTGTGCCATGGACTTCGTGGCTGCAGACGGGAGACACCAGCATCATCGACGAGAACTGGGGCGCAATGACGAAGTATCTGGACGCGATCGCGGCGGCGAATCCGGGTGACTTATGGCAAAGCGAGTACGGCGAGCCGTTCGGGGACTGGCTCTCGCCGGAGGGCAAGACGAACGAGGTGCTGCTGGCGACGGCCTACTGGGCGTGGGATGTGACGCTGATGCGCGAGATGGCGGAGGCGACGGGGCGCACGGAGGATGCCGGAAGATACGCGGCGCTGTTCGAGAAGATCCGGGCGGCATTCGAGAAGCGTTTTGTCCGCAGCGATGGTTTTGTGGCCGGGTCGGACAACAGCGCATCGACGTTTGGCGTGATCAACAACCCGAATGCAAAAAGCACGGGGGGCGATACGCAGACGGGCTACGTGCTGGCGCTGCACATGAATCTGCTGCCCGAGGGGCTGAGGGCCGCCGCGGCCAAGCGGCTGGCAGACAAGATTCATGCCAACCACGACCTGCTGGGCACGGGGTTTCTGGGCACGCCGTATCTGCTGGAAGAGTTGACGAAAGCCGGCTATACGCAGCTCGCTTATACGCTGCTGCTGAACACGCGATACCCGTCCTGGGGCTACATGGTGGCTCACGGCGCGACGACGATGTGGGAGCGCTGGAACGGAGACCAGATGCGGGACGACCCGAGCATGAACTCCTATAACCACTATGCCTACGGCGCGGTGGCGGACTGGATGTACCGCTACGCGGCGGGTGTGGATGCGACGCCGAACGATCCAGGATTCCATACCGTGGTGCTGCATCCGGCGTTTGACGAGCGGCTGGGGCACATTGCGTTCGACTACGACTCGGTGTATGGAGGGATTCATTCCGACTGGACGGTAAGCGCGGGGACGGCGGTCTGGCACGTAACGATTCCGGCCAACACAACGGGGTGGCTGCCATTGAGCGCGGCGGCGGCCTCGCAATGGAAGTTGGACGGAGGCCCGCTCAGCGGCAATCCGCATGCGACATCGACGAAGCGAAAC
>JAKCDN010000220.1 GCA_021841795.1 Acidobacteriota bacterium
ATGGGGCCGGAGCCGTTGATCGTATTGAAGTGGATGCCGAAAAAGCCCAGCACCATCTCGATCAGGTAAAAGACCATGATGCCGCCGGTGGCCGCCACCACGCCCAGGCGGAACTTTTGCGTCACATGGATCAGGCCGGATTTATACGCCAGCAGCAGCACCATGAGGGTGCCGAAGGTCAGCGCCACCGCCTGCATGGCGATGCCGGGATAGCGCAGCTCGAGCACCGCCGAAAGCCCGCCGAGAACCAGGCCTTCGAGCAGGGCGTAGATCGGCGCCGTCACCGGCGACCACTCCCGTTTGAAGGTGGTGATCATGGCAAAGACAAAGCCGCCCAGAGCGCCCAGCATCAACGCGGGACCGGCGAAGCCGAGGTCGTGCGTCTGCATGAAGGAGTTCCAGGTCCATGCCGCCGTGGCGATGGTGCAGAGCAGCAGGATACCGGTCTTGTTCACGGTGCCGCTCAGGGTCATGCGCGAGGCGGCATCGATCAGGTTGCCGCCGTACTGGCTCTGGGTAAAGCTCGAAAAGGTGTTTTTGCCAAGGGCTGGATTCGAGGTCTTCATCAGTGGCATGTTCGGTCTCCGTGGAGCGTAGCCGGGGCGGAAATTGCCGGGAAGCCAAAAGCCCCGCGTCGCTCAATCCATTCTAAATCGTGCGGAAGCGAGCCGTAGCCGAGGCGGGTTGTCAATCGAAGGTGGACAGTCCGAAGGCGCTCTCGTAGCGGGCGACGGTTGCCATCAGGTGGCGAATGTCCCCGACGGTCTTGATGCCGCCGCGCGCGCCTTGCGCCATGCAGTTCATGGCCGCGGCGGCGCAGGAGAATTCGAGCTGTTCTTCCAGGGTCCACTCCTGCATGAGAGCGTAGATAAAGCCGGCGCGGAAGATGTCGCCGGCGCCCGTGGTATCGACGACAGGGACGCGGAAGGCGGCGGAGTGGAGCAGTTGCCTGCCGTCCCAGGCCAGCACTCCGTCCTCGCCCAGCGTAGCCGCGCTAAGCCGGCAGCCGAAGCGCGACTGCATCAGGCGCAGGGCGCGCTCAAGGTTGGTCTCGTCCATCAGACGGCAGGAGAAATCCTTGCTTACGATCAGGTAATCGATGTTGGCCACAAGCTCTTCGACGCCGGGGTAGGTATCGTCAAGATCGGCCACGACGGGGACGCCTGCGGCGCGGGCCCAGCTTGCGGCAAGCGTGGCCGCGGCCGTGTCGTGACCGTCGAGATGCAGCAGCCGGGCGCTCACAACCCACTCACGGCGCAATTCCTCCGGCCGCAGGGTCATGTGTTCGTCGCGGCGGCAAAGTACGGTGCGTTCGCCGCCGGCGTCCACCAGGATCAGGGACTGCGGGCTGACTCCACCCGGCACCTTGATGAGCTGCGCTTCCACGCCGGCCCGCCGGAATGCCTCCTCATGCAGTCGCGCGGCATCGTCGTCACCGAGCTTGCCCACATAGCGCGTGCGCAGACCCCAGCTCTGGCAGGCGACCACGGTGGTGGCAACCTGCCCGCCGGGCATGACGATGGCGGAGTTGTATTCGTGCTTGGAGCCGCGCTCCGGGTACTCCGACAGCGGAATCAGCGTGTCGGTGGCATTCAGGCCCACACCGACGAGATCGACTTGAGGCGGCTCACCCATGCAAAACTTTATTGTAACGGGCGCCGAGGGGCTGAAGTTGTGCGGCCCTCTGCGCGGCGGTGCAGGACGCTTCTTGACCCCGCGCGAAATGCTGTAGGCTCAGAAGAGGATCTTCCTCAACCTGGATATTGATCGTGGCCAAAGTAAAAATCTCTCCCCGTCCGTTTTCCTATCCCGAGGGCGGCGCTTCCCTGCACTGCGGCGGCGTTTCGCTTGAGTCTCTCGCGCGTCGCTATGGCACCCCGCTTTACGTGTACTCGGCCGATCGGATCGTCGAGCGGCTGCGCATGTTTCAGCGCGCGCTGGCGGGGCGCGATCACCTGGTGTGCTACGCGGTAAAAGCTAACTCCGCGCTGGCGATTCTGAAGCTGCTGGCGCAGGAGGGTGCGGGCTTTGATATCGTCTCCGGCGGCGAACTGGAGCGCGTGCTGGCGGCCGCGCCGGATGCCGCCGGCCGTGTAGTCTTCTCCGGCGTGGGCAAGACCGCGGCGGAGATCGACCTGGCGTTGAAGGCCGGGATCATGGAGTTCCATGCCGAGAGCGAGGCGGAGCTGAATCTGCTGGCGGCGCGGGCGCGCAAACTCCGGGTGCGCGCCCGCTTTGCCCTGCGCGTGAATCCGGATGTGTTTGCCGAAACGCATCCTTATATTTCCACGGGGCTGCGCGAGCACAAGTTCGGCATCGATATCCGCAGCGCCGTGGAGATCTACCGGCGCGCGGCCGGCAACCGCTGGCTTGAGGCCCATGGCGTGAGCGTCCACATCGGCTCGCAGATTCGGTCGGCGCTGCCATTTGGCGCTGCCATTGAGCGCGTCAGCAAGCTGGTGCGCCAGTTGCAGCGCGCGGGCATCGTCATCCATACCATCGATGCCGGCGGCGGCCTGGGCATCGACTACCATGCGGGCCCGTTCGATGCGGCCGCCAGGGCGGCTGAGTATGCGGCGGCGATCGAGAATGCGCTGGGGGGATTCGCGGGCCGCCTGCTGATCGAGCCGGGCAGATTCGTCGTAGCACAGGCCGGCGCGCTGCTGGCGCGCGTGCTCTACGTAAAGCGCAACGGCCGCAAGACATTTGTCATCGTCGATGCGGCCATGAACGACCTGATCCGCCCGGCGCTCTACCAGGCTTGGCATGAGATTGCTCCGGTGCGGCCGAGGCCGGGCAAGACGCGCATGGTCGATGTGGTGGGCCCGGTCTGCGAGTCGGGCGACTTTTTTGCCCGCGACCGCGCACTCGGGCCCGTCGAACCCGGCGACCTGGTCGCGCTTCTTGATGCGGGCGCATACGGCATGGCGCAAAGCTCCAACTACAACACGCGCCTGCGGCCTGCCGAGGTGCTGGTGGAGGGCAAACGGGCGCGGCTCATCCGGAGGCGCGAGACCATGGCCGATCTCCTTGCGCCGGAGATGCTGTAACTCCGTCTGCATATAGCCTGCTATTCAGCCTGCCGCTCGGCTTGTTATCGTGTCATGCGGGAGAAACCACCATGACAAGCTGCCGTGTAATCGCTTTGGCACTGCTGGCGCCTGTATTGACTCTGGCGAATGCGGCCCATGCCGACTCGCTGACGGTGAAGACCGAGCAAGGCAGGATTCACGGCAAACTGGTCCGCAACGGCAGTTCGCGCGCTTTTCTCGGCGTGCCATTTGCCGCGCCGCCGGTAGGCAGCCTGCGCTGGAAGGCCCCGATGCCGCCGACGCAGTGGAAGGGCGTGCGGGACGCCACGCAGTATGCCGCGCGCTGCCCGCAGTGGCCGATCTGGGCGGATTACATCTTTCAGGATCAGGGACCGAGCGAGGATTGCCTCTATCTCGATGTCTACACCCCCGCAGCCGCGAGCAGCGCCCATCCGCTGCCGGTGATGGTATGGATTCACGGCGGCGGTTATGCGGCCGGCGGCAGTTCGGAGCCGCGCTACTCAAACTCGCCCCTCGTCGATCGTGGCGTGGTCCTGGTCAACATCAACTACCGCATGGGTGTCTTCGGATTTCTGGCCAGCGAGGATCTGCGGCGCGAGGGCGGCGGCGCGGCCGGCAACTATGGCCTCATGGATATGATCGCTGCGCTGCAATGGGTGCATGCCAACATTGCCCGCTTCGGAGGCGATCCTGCGAACGTAACCATCTTCGGCGAGAGCGCGGGCTCGTTTGCGGTAAGCACACTGATGGCCGCGCCGGCGGCGCAGGGGCTCTTTCAAAAGGCCGTCGGCGAGAGCGGCGCGGCCTTTGGAACCGTGCTTGGCACCGACTCGCTGGCGGAAAGGGCTCCGCGCGATCAGGCTTGGATTGATTCGCTGGGGGTGAAGAGCCTCGACGAAGCCCGCGCTCTCTCCATGGATCGGCTGCTCGACGCGGCCCGGAAGCGGGGCGTGGTGGGCTTTACCCCGGTAGTTGACGGCAAGCTGCTGACCGAGCCGATCGCCGCCACCTACGCGGCCGGCAGGCAGGCGCATGTGCCGCTGCTGGCAGGCTGGAACCGCGACGAGCGGGCCGGAACGCTGTCGAAGGGCATGACGGTCGAGAAATGGAAGGCCTTCGCGGCCGAGCACTTTGGCTCGCGGGCCGCGGAGTTCCTTGCGGCCTATCCCGGCGCCACCGATGCCGAAGCTGTGCGGTCGGCAGACAACTACACCACCGACATGTTTATTGCATTCGGCACCTGGCAGTGGATTGAGGCCCAGACGAAGACCGGCAATGCGCCCGTCTACCGCTATCACTTCGAACTGCCGGCCACGCCCAGCGAGATGCACCCCGAAGGCCGGTATGCCTGGCACTCGGACGACCTGGAGTACGTGTTCGGCACGCTCGATGTGCGGCACGGCGCGACCTGGCGGCCGGAGGATCGCGAGCTCAGCCAGGAAATGATGGACTACTGGACCAACTTCGCCAGAACCGGCGACCCGAACGGCGCCGGTCTGCCGCCGTGGCCGCGCTATGACAAGACGGGCGAGGTGGAACATCTGGATCGCACGACCCATGCAAGTCCTGACACGACCCGTGCAGAGTACGATTTCCTGATGAAAGAAGGATCTGCCGGCGGTTCCCGGTAAAGCCGGTCCGCGGCTACTGGCTCACGCCCGAAGCGGCGATAAAGCCGGCATCCTGCGGGGTGGAAGCGCTGCTGGCTTCCGAGTCGGCGCTGCCGGCGGCGCTATTGGCGGCCGGCGCAGTGAAGCTGGAGCCTTTGGCATTGATCGCCGTCGAATAATCCGGACCGAGACCGAGCTTCATCAGCGCGCGGGAGTCGGGCATCAGCCTGGTCTGCCAGCCATTGTCGGCCTGGAACTTCTGCATGGCCGCGACCGTCGTTGCGTCCCACTTGCCATTGGCGTCGCTGTTCAGATAATGGACGTGGATCAGGGCCTGCTGAATCTGCGTGACCCGCTCCGGCTCGATGGCCTGCTGGCCGCGGGTCTTGCGCGCTTTGTGCCGGGACCGGGAGAGCTTGTGAGAGCTGGATTTGCCGCTGGTGGGCGAACGGTGCACGTGAGTTGCGAATGCAGACGGCGCAAGCAGGGCCGCTGAAAGTAAAAACGCCGCAGAGATACGCAATGAAGACATGATTGAACCGCCCGAATCCACGCCGAACATATCGGGGCTCTTCCCTTAAGTTAAGCCATGGCAGGGCAGTACGGCAAGAATAAAGTCAACGCTGAAGAGGTAACGATCTGATTCAGTAACGGACGCCGGCCGCCTGAACTGGCTGCCGGCGCCCGTACCGGGTCTTACAGGGTTCCACCAATATAGTTGATGCCCTGATCGGGATGATGCGGGTCGATCACCTCGAACACGACATCGTCGCCGGACTTGAGATTGCTGACCACGGCATCGAACTGATCCCTCGTTGCTGTGGGTTGGCGGTTCACGTGGGTGATTACAAGGCCCGGCGCCAGCCCTTGCAGATCGGCAAACGATCCCGTGCGCACGGAGTCGA
>JAKCDN010000221.1 GCA_021841795.1 Acidobacteriota bacterium
CTCCGGCTTGCCGAACAGGAAGTTCATGGCGTCGATGCGGTGCGATGCAATATCGTAAAGCGGACCGCCCCCGGCCAGTGCGGGATCCCCCAGCCACTCGCGGCCCTCAATGTGGATCCAGCTGTGACAGTTGCCCTCGCCCAGCAGCGGCCGGCCGATCGCGCCCTGCTGGATCAGTTGCTTCGCGCGAACCAGTTTGGGATAAAGCCGGCGGTAATACGAGACGCCGAACAGACGTCCCGACGCCTGCCCCTCGGCCACCATCTGCTCCGCCTGCGCATAGTCAATCGCCATCGGCTTCTCGCAGAGCACATGTTTGCCCGCCCGCAGCGCTGTCTTCGCCGCGCTCGCGTGCAGAGCCACCGGCAGCGCGATGTAAACCGCATCCACCTGCGCGTCCGCCACTGCCGCCTCCATCGTCGGCCAGCACTTCGTCCCCGGATACGCCTTCGCCTTGGCCGCGTCGCGGGTAACAAAACCGGTCAAAACACTGCGCGGCTCGGCCTGCACCGCCGCGATGACACGCCGGCGCGCAATGTCGCCTATTCCGGCAATAACCCAACGCAATTTGTCGCTCATGGGCTCAGAATATCGCGCCGGGCAGGATGCCGTGCACAAAAAAGCCGCCCGCGGGCGGCTTTTCCGTTCCTGGCCCTTCAACTTCGGGGCTGATCACTGCGCGCTCTGCGACGCCGCCGGAGCCGGCGTATCCGTGGGAGCGTTCTGCGCGTCCTGGTTCTTCACTGCAAAGTAGTCGTGTTCCCAAAGGTTTTTGTAGAACTCGCCCGTCAGCTCCGCCGCGCGCGGTCCGAACGTGGGCCGTCCGCCTTCCAGAAAGAAGACCGTCACCAGCGCCCCCTGCGGCGTCTCCGAGTACGACCCGAACCAGCCGAAGCGCGTGCCGTCGTTCGAGCAGGTTCCGGTCTTGCCGAACACCGGCAGCTCACGGAAGTTGTAGCGCAGCCGGCGCGCCGTGCCGTACTCCACCGCGCCCGCCATGCCGTCTTCCATCTCCGGCACGTAGCGCGCGATGTCCAGCTTGCGCTTGATGCGCGGTTGCAACGATGCGGCCTCTTCCGGCGTGGTCGGATGCTGCAGATAATACAGCGTTCCGCCGTTCGCGATCGCCGCCACCAGTGCGCCCAGTTGCAGCGGCGTCATGGAGACACCCTGGCCGAAGCTGCACATCCGCCCCACTCCGCCCTGCGACTCCGGTATCGGCTGATCCGGATACTCGCCCAGTTGTTCGCCGGCAATCTGGTAGCCCGCCAGTTCGCCCAGGCCAAACTCCGTGGCGTAGTGGTGCACCCGCTCGAATCCAAGCTCCCGGCCCAGCGCCTCGAAGTAGAGGTTATTGCTGTGCGCCAGCGCCTGGGTCATGTTCATGCGGAAACCGTCCAGCTTCACCATCGTGTCCCGCGTTACCAGGCCCTCTGACAACGCCGCCAGCGCCACGCTCAGCTTGATCGTCGAGCAGGGCTCCGCGCCCGGTGAAAGCGCCAGCTTCTGGTTCACCATCGCCAGAATGCGGCCATTCGAGGGATCGATCACCAGCGCCGTGCCGTTCATATCGCCCAGCGCGTCAATCGCCGCCTGCCGCACCACCGGATCTTCGCCCGCCGTCACATCCCCCACGCCCACGTCGCCATGGACAAACGAGCTCGCCGTGAAGCGCTCGTAGTAATGATGGCGGCGCGTCGTTGCAACGCGGCGCACGTGCGATGTCGTGTGCTTCCTGGCTGTGTGACTGGCTGAAGTGTGCGCGGATGCGGTGTGCGTGGAACTGGTCGCCGTGTGCGATTTGCTGGTATGCCGCGCGGCTGCCGTGGCGCTGCTGTGATGCGAAACTGTGTGATGCGAGCTCTTCGCCTGCGATGCCGACTGGGCAGGATGCGTCGTGGTCTGAGGGGCGTCCTGCGCCGCGCTCGTCCCGCCAACAACCAGAAGACCGAGGAGTAATCCCCAAAAACCTGCGCAAGACCTCTTCATCCAGCCAACACCCTCTCCACCATGGGAATTTCTGCCGTGCGCCCGCTTGCCAGCGCGACGCACCCTGTCCTTTCCATGCGTGCCCGCGGCCGGCTCGTTCTCGGCCTCAGGCATTGTCCATCGCTTTACCGGCCCGCCTGCTCGTCCCTCTGCTTCGGGTAACCACAACCTACAGAGTTATCACGCGCTCCGCGGTTTTGCCGGCTACGACTTTCAAGGGCGTTGCGCTTAATATACCGGGTTTCATCTCAAAATGAAACCCGTTCCAAAACCGATCCAACCCCGCCCATGCGATCGCGGCGAGCTCCCGGAACTAGAAACTCAAGCGACGCAAAAATGTAGGCACGTCCAGGTCCCGCTCCCGCTCCTCGCGCGAATCCGGGAACAGCGATGCCTCCGGCCCCTGCGCCTGCTCCAGCCTCTCTTCCAGCTCCTGGCCGCGCTGCGGCACTGCAAAATCGGCCGCGTAATCCCGGGGCGGAGTCTTGAACTCGGAGTCCTCGGCCTCCGCGCCCAAACCCGGCAGCGTCGCGGCTGAGGCGCTCTCCTGCTCCGGCGCAAACCCGCTGGGGCTCGCGGCTGCGATCTCGCTCTCCGCCGCCGCAATCTTGACCGTCGTCGCCACATTCGGCGTCGCCGCGGCAAAAAAGAAGCTCGCGTTGTTGGCTCCGCCCGCCTCTTCGTCCTCGCTCATAAAGCGCGCCGGCGCGGGGGCGGCTTCGGGCGGTTCCTCCGGCATCCAGTTGCCCGGCGCCACCACCGGCACTGAGACCACCGGAGCCTCTTCCACGTTCAGCATGCGCGCGCGCCGTTCCGGCATCTGGTCCCGGAAACCCGTCGCGATCACCGTGATCTTCACCTCGTCGCCCATCTTTTCGTCCAGCACCGCGCCGAAGATGATATTCGCATCCTCGTGCGCCGACGTCTGGATCAGCGACGAAGCCTCGTTCACCTCTGACAGCTTCAGCGTGCTCGATCCCGTGATATTGATCAGAATCCCGCGCGCGCCGTCGATCGCGCCCGCGTCCAGCAGCGGGGACGCCATCGCGGCCTGGGCCGCCTCGATCGCGCGATTGGACCCGGATCGCACCGCTGTCCCCATCACCGCATGGCCCATTCCCGCCATCGTCGTCTTCACGTCCGCAAAGTCGCGGTTGATGATTCCCGGAATCGTGATAATGTCGCTGATGCCCTGCACGCCCTGCCGCAGTACGTCGTCGGCGATGCGGAAGCTCTCGAAAAACCCCGCATCCTTGGCCACCGCCAGCAGCTTCTCGTTCGGTATCACAATCATCGTATCGACGCTGTCGATCAGTTCCTTCAGGCCCCGCTCCGCCTGCATCAGGCGGCGCTTGCCCTCGAACCCGAAGGGTCGCGTCACCACCGCCACGGTCAGAATCCCCATCTCGCTCGCCAGCGACGCAATCACCGGCGCCGAGCCCGTGCCCGTACCTCCGCCCAGTCCGGCGGTGACAAAAACCATGTCCGCGCCTTCCAGCGCCTCGATGATCTTTTCCGAGTCCTCAAGCGCCGCCCGCCGCCCTACATCCGGATTCGAGCCCGCGCCCAGTCCCGCGGTCAAACGCACCCCCAGTTGCAGCTTCACCGGCGCCTGTGAAAGCTTCAGCGCCTGCACATCGGTGTTCGCGGTGATAAACTCCACCCCCTCCATGTGCGCCTGAATCATGCGATTTACGGCGTTGCCGCCGCCGCCGCCCACGCCGATCACCTTGATCCGCGCGCCGCGCAGGGGTTCGTCGTGATACTGGATCCGCATCTCGCCGGCTTCGTTCTTTTCCTGTTCCATTGGGGCTCTTGTCTCCTCGTCTGCAATTTCCTGCCGTTCTGTTCCCTGCCGTTTCGTTCCCCTGCTCGCCTGCGCGCTCACGCCCGGCGCCCTGCCTTCAGAAACTCGCCGCAAACATCGCGCGCAGCTTGGCGCGCAGGCTGCGGTTGTCCTCCGCCTCGCGCATGGCCCGCGTGCGGTGCGCGTAAAGCACCATCCCGATCGACGCCGCCCACGACGGGTGGTTCAGTTCAGCCGGCATCTGCGGCAACCGCACCGGCATTCCCGTGCGCGCCGGAACCCGCAACTGGCTCTCGGTTACGTCCAGCATCCCCGGCAGCATTGCCCCTCCGCCCGTCAGCACGCAGCCCACGCCCAGCGCGTCCAGCACCCCGCCCTGCCGCAGGCTCTCGCGCACAAAGTACATCAGCTCCCGCGCCCGCGGCTCCAGAATCTCCGCCACCGTCCGCAGAGACAGCCGCTGCGGATTCGGGTTCGCGATCTCCACCTCGGCCGTCTGCGGCACCGCCGTAACCACCACGTTGCCGTACTGCCGCTTGATCTCCTCGGCCTGCGCCACCGACATCTGCAGCCCGATCGCAAGATCGTTGGTAAAGTGCGCGCCTCCGATCGGCACGGAGGCCGTGTACGCCACCGCGCCCTCGAAAAACACCGCGATCTCGCTCGAATGCGCCCCAATGTCCAGCAGGCAGACACCCAGATTGCGCTCGTCCCCCGAAAGCGTGCACTCCGCGGAGGCAACCGCCTCCAGCACCGCCTCGGTCACTTCAAGCCCCGCGCGGTTGGCGCAGGTCACCGCGCTCTGCAGCGCGCTGCCCGAGCAGGTGGCAATATGCAGTTCCACCTCCAGCCGTGCGCCCACCATCCCCACCGGATCGAAGATGCCCGGCTGCTCGTCCAGAATGAACTGCCGCGGCAGAAGGTGCAAAATCTCCCGGTCCGCCGGCCGCTCGATGGCGCGCGCATGATCCACCGCCGCGCGCACGTCCTCGCGCGTAATCTCCCGCATTCCCCGGCCCAGCTGGATTCCGCCGCTCGTGTTCAGTCCCCGGATGTGCGGACCGCCCACGCCCACCGTGCATGCGTCGATATTCACCCGCGCCACGCGCTCGGCCTGTTCGCTCGCCGCGCGCACCGCCTTGGCCGCCGGCGCCAGCTCCGCGATCATGCCCTTCCGCATCCCGGACGACTCCACCACCCCGTGCCCGCGATAGCGCAGCACATGCTCGTGCACATCGCCCACCAGCATGCGTGTAGTCGCGCTGCCCATGTCGAGCACGACGATCAGATTGTCCTGCTTCTGTCCCATCGCGCTCACTCGCCCGCGGCGGCGCTCGCCGCCTGGCCCGGTTTTGCGGCGGAGTTCCGCCGGATTGTCTCAAGCGCGGCCCGCCTCTGCGCCGCGCGTCTCTTCGCCTGCTCCCTGCTCTTCTTCGCCGCGGGTTTGGCCGGCTTGCGCTCCGGAGTCTTGGCCGCGGCTGCCGCCGCCGTTCCGCCCGCCGGGGCCGTGGAAGCCTCCACGCCCGACGCCATCTCCAGCACCACCTGGTTCTCGTAGCGCAGATCGACCGACCTCAGTTGCGGATACTGCTGCCTCCACTCCGCGATGTGCGCCTTGTAGCGCTGGTAGCGCTCCAGAAAATCCTCGTCGCCGAAATGCGCCAGCACATCCCGCCCCTGCTCGGGCAGAAGCACCCGCGCATCCTCCGGGTCCGTCAGGTCGATCTCTGAAATCTGCTCCGAATCGTGCTTGCCGTCCGCGTCC
>JAKCDN010000222.1 GCA_021841795.1 Acidobacteriota bacterium
TGCGCCGCATCTCCGGCGTTGCTGTCCCCGACGCGGTCGCTCAGGCATTGGCCAGTCGCAGCGATGCCTGCAGAAAACAGGCCCTCGTCGACTGCCTGCTCCTTGCCGAAACCCTCAAGCAGTGCAATCATGCGGCGATTCCCGCAATGCCTCTCAAGGGGCCCATCCTCTCCGGCTGCCTCTATCAGGATCCTGGCCTGCGCTACGCTCGCGATCTCGACCTCGAAGTGCGCCGCCGCGATTTCAATGCCGCCCGCCATTGTCTGCAAGACCTTGGCTGGCGTCCCGAAGACCCTTGCCTGCCCGTCACTCCCCGGCAGTGGGAGAGCTTTCTCCGCCACGAGCACTCCATGGGATTTGTGCACCTGCCCAGCGGCCGCTTGCTTGAGCTGCACTGGCGCAATCAGTGGGAGTCCTCCGCGGCAACTGACGCTCGCTGGTCCAGAAGCGTCGCCACCCTCTGGCAGGACCGCGCCATCCAGGCGATGAACCCCGCCGATCTGGCTCTTTACCTCTGCGGCCACGGCGCAGGACATCTCTGGTTCCGCGCCAAGTGGCTCGGCGACCTGGCCCGCGCCCACGCGATCGGCCTGCTCGATTGGCAGGCCGCCTGGAGCGATATCCCCGCCGCGGGTCACCGCAATCTCATCCTGAGCAGCCTCCGCCTGCTCCACTGCGTCTACGGGCTGCCCATGCCTGAACTTCCCGCCAGCCCGGGCAGGAAACTCCCGCCGCTCCTGGTCGAAATGCCTATCCGTGCCCTGCTCCACCCCGGCGTACCCAACTACTCCACCAGCCCGTCCAACTTCCTGTACAGAATTCAGCTCTTTCGCTACCAGCACGCTCTGCGGCCCGGCCGTGTCTGGCGCGAAAGCCTCGCGGAACTCCTGCACAGCCGTAAGGACTTTCAGACGCTTCCGTTGCCCGATACCTTCTTCTGGGCCTACAAGCCCCTGCGTCCGTTCTTGTGGCTTTGGCGATGGTTACGGAACCGCACCGGCGATCCTTCGCACAATCGTAACCAGAAGCCATAGCGCGCAGCCCAGGGCGGCTGGCGAGCCTTACCGCCGCATCGCTCCGTTCCGACTGCGGACCCGTGCAGGCTCATATCCCTAACGTATTTGAAATCAGATGTGTGCACAGCGACTCCTCGCCCGGAATCTGCGCCTCTCGCAGCCAACGCCGGGCAATTGCACGCCGTCTTATGCCCGGGTAATCTCCGCGGTAACTCCCAACGGTAACCATTTCGTTGTGTGAAAGTGCTGTAGGATCAGCGATTACCCTCTTGCTTTCGTCCCGGTCATCCCGTATGCTCCGTAGGTAGAGATTGATTCCTCCCAAGGAGACTGGTGATGGTCGGCAAGACCGAAAAACATGTCGAAACCAAAAAGAGCTGGGTCGCCCCAGAGCTCAAAAAGACCAGCATCGAGGAGATCACTGCAAGTTCGCGCGGCGGCCTTAATCTTGACGGCGGAACCGGCGGCCTCAACCGCGACAGCTAGTGATGGCGTAGTTTTACCTGCCAGCGGGTTCCCCTTGACCCTGTACTAAAGCCAACGTTGATGTACCTCTGTATGCCGCGGTTGTTTCAGCAGATCTGGTGAGCTCAGACGACATCTTTAAGCGCCCTTATTCCGCACTCTTCATCGGCTCCATACCCAGTTTGTGCGTTGATCGGTTACTGGACTATACAGCCGGCAGGTCACGTGATTTTTCTCCTCGTGATCGGGCTTGCTTTCCGCACGGATTGCCGCCTGTTTCGTGCCTGTGTTTTCACGTCGGCCTGAGCGCCGCAATGGCTTTGCCACTCCACGCCAGGCGTCTTTGCGGTACAGTACGAGACGTACGCTGGTGGTCACTTTTCAGCAGCCGATCCCGCGTATTCGAGCTTTGCGGCCGGTATCCATGCAAGATTCCCTCACTCGTCTGAAGTCCCGCCTGCGCGGGCTCCCCGGGTTTCCGCTTGCCCGCTTTCTCTTCCGGCTGGTCAAGAGCACCGAGTCGCGCAATGCTGCGCTTTTGCTGCTTCGTCCTCCTCATGGGCTCTATCAGCCTTACGGAACCACCTCCGTCGACCGCTATCCTCAAATCTTTCGCTTTGTGCGCGAATCGCTGGGGGACGGGCCCGATCTGCGCATTCTCTCCTTTGGCTGCTCCACCGGTGAGGAAGTCTTCTCGCTCCGTCCCTATTTTCCCCGCGCCACCCTGATGGGAATCGACATCAATCCCTGGAATATTTACGTGTGCCGCCTTCGGCGTCTCCGCGTTCGTGCTCCCAAAACGGTCTTTGCCGTTGCCGGATCCGTCTCCCACCTCGCCGATGCAAGCGTCGATGCCGTCTTCGCTATGGCCGTCTTTCGTCATGGGGATCTGAACACCTCGCCTCCGCCGCCTCAGAGCGCGCATCGCATCCGCTTTGCCGACTTTGAGCAGTCTGTCGTCGATCTGGTTCGCGTGCTCAAGCCTGGCGGCTTGCTGGTCATTCAAAATGCCATGTTTCGCTTCTGTGACACCCGCGCCGCCGAGCACTGCGAGACGGTGCTCACCATTGAGCGCGAGTCCCCGCCTCAGCTCTATGGCCCTGACGATTCTCTGTTGCAGGGTGTGCGATATCCCGACGTGGTGTTTCGCAAGCGTCCTTGATTGGAGCGCGGCTCCAGTGCTGCTGGAGCGCCCCCGCCGCAAAAACCATCCAATAAACGTCGAGAAACGCGCGGTGCGAGGTATGCGCCCAGAACACCGCGGTGACCGCGATGAAACTGGCAAAGACAAGGTAAACGAGCGAGTCCTCGCGCCAGAATCTCCGGCGCAGCCACATCCCCCACAATCCCAGCAGCATCACGGGGCCGTAGGAAAATGCGTATACGAGGTCGGCGATGCGCCCTCTTCGCGGACTCGGCAGCAACCAGAACGATGCCGCGATCTTGCGCAGCCCGTCCATTACGGTTTGTGCGGGATGCGCCCGCATGTACTCAAGCGCCTTGTGCCGGAACCAGCTGTTTTCGCGCTCCTCGTTGTCTCCCATGCGATCCAGTTCCTGCTGATCTTTGGAGGAGAGGGCATTCAGAGCATCGCTCTTGCTCAGGTCGCTGCTTCCCTCCGGATAATGCGTAAAGAGAAATCCGTTATTGCCCGTCCACAGTTCGATTCCGGTTTCAGTGCTGAGTGTGGGCACGCCGGTGAGCCGGTAGTTCCGCCAGAGCCACGGCGTCACCGTAAGCGCAAGAAGCAGCCCGCAGGCCAGGCCGGCGCGCATGCGTTTTTGCCGGAGGAGCCACAACGGAGCCAGCAGCGCAAAGGGCGCAATCGTTGCGCGTGTCAGCACATCCAGGCCCAGGATCACCCCGGCGCTTGCCCCGCAAACGGCGCTGGCGTTCGCCCTGGCCCGGCGCAGAAGCAGTATCGCTGCCAGCGCAAGCAGCGTAAAGAGGCTCGTTTCCTCGATCGCGGTGTCGTGAATCATGTAGTACGGATAGAGCGCGGTCATCGCCGCCGCCAGCACTGCGGCCTTAGCGCCCCACGCCGTGCGATACATCTGGAGTGCAAGCAGCCCGGCGCAAACCACTGTTCCCGCGCCGATGAGCGATTGCGCAATCGCAATGGGCCAGAATGCTTTGTGTCCCCCGGTCCAGCAGGCAAGCAGGATGGGGTAAAGTGGGACGCGAAATGCAGTGCGTATCCCGGCGATGCCGATGCCTTGTCCCCGCGCTATATTCTGTGCCATGGCAAAGAAGAACGTATAGCCGTTGGCCCAGAACTCCGCGGCGCCCGATGTCACTCTCACGGTCAGGCGCAGCAAAAATCCCAGGAGCGCCAACCAGTACACCGCGCGGGGAAGTCGCGGTTCTTGAGATTTCAGTGCCATCGCCTCCTCCGCTCCTTCACCTGCCCGGAATCGTGCTGATGCGCGGCGCAGAGACCTGCGGTAGCGTCGTCCGCGCAACCATCGCCGCTTAGCCGGCGGCCGCGGAAAACTCGCAGCGCTCCGTCACGTACTGGGCCGAACCATCACGCAGCCAGGCGTCCAGTTGGGCCGGTTCTTTGAGCTGCTGGCCGCGCACGCGCGGTACAACCACATACTCGCATGCGACCTGCGGCAGCGCGGTCATATCGCCCCACAGCTTTTCGAATTGCGCCACGGGATAGATGTCTTCCTGTCCCTTGCCCCAGCGTTTTTTCACGTCCTTGAGAGTGACGTAGGTCGGCATGCGCGCTGCCATGCTGCGCACGGCCTCGGCCACCCGCTCCGGCTGGACAAGATCGCTCCTGTCCAGCCCGAAGACCTTGAGCAGTGCCTCGATGTCGATCCAGAACGTGTTGGAGTTGTAGTACGTGAGCCGGAACTCCGTCTCCTCCGACGGCAGCGCCAATCCCTCTACAAGCCGCAAGCGCCCGTCCACCAGCGCCAGGCCGCCACCGTGATCCTCAATGCGGCGCGTCACCACTTCAACACTCATCATGGCTTTGCGTGCAATGTGCCATCCCAGAATGCCGGGGTCCAGATCGGCCCCTACCGTGTCCACGTTGTGCACCATCAGGTGGCGTAAATTGGGCTGCGCCTGCAATAGCTGCGCCAGCACGCCGCTGCGCAGCAGATTCGGCACTTCATACCAATGCCCTACGGGATGCAGGCATTGCAGCGGCAGATTGTCTGTATAACTGCTCGCCTCTCCGGCCTGTTGCGCCCAGGAGATCAGCGCCCCGCGCACGCTCTCGCGCACCTTCTGCGCCTGCGTATCGAGCAGTTGCTGCGGCGTCTCTTCCCAGGCAAATCGCAGGTCGCGCACCATTGGCACCAGGCGCAGCCCCACGCTTTGGCCCGCGGAAAGATGCAGCGGCCCCTCGTACCCGTAATTGCCTTCGGCGCGCAGTTGCCGCTCGATGGGCGCGTGCGTCACATAGCTCGTTGTGATCACGTGCGGCACCGGACGCCGGAAAATACGGCCGGTACGCCGGCTCTTCGCAAGATGGACTTCAAGAAATGTGCGATGCGCGCCGGCCAGTCGGCAAAATGGGCTCAGCGCCTTCACCACGCCGGCGCCTCGTGTCCAGCGGCTGCCGGCGCCGCCGGCCAAGGTCACCACTGCAACTGCTCCCGCTGCCAGAGCCTCTTCCCCGATCGCGCGCAGCCCCGCATCCACATCGCACCGCGCGTCAAAGAGCTTGCCGGCGGCAACATCTTCGATCTCGACTGAAGATGAGAGACGGTTCTGCGCCAGTCCGATCTGTCCGGCGCGCAGCTCCTTTTGGATCCGCTCGTGCTGCACGGGATCGAAGCCGTTGCGCTGCAGCAGGGCTTCCAGCGAGTCGCTCTCCTGCTCGCCTCGATTCGCCTGCGGCAAAAGCCGGTCCAGCAGCCCTTGCGTGCGGTTCAGTGCGTCCGGAACCTCCCGGCAAAGCGAGTTGAATCTTTCCAGATCCAGTCTTTCGCAGGCCGTCAGCGCCGATTGGTCCTTGCGCAGCATCGCCGGCAGCGCGATGTTGTAATAGCCGTCCGGCAGCAATGCCGCCGCGCTCTGCCTAAGCTCCGCCGCGG
>JAKCDN010000223.1 GCA_021841795.1 Acidobacteriota bacterium
CGCATTGAGAAAGGAACCGCCGTCGGAGAATGAATCGGGCGTGATGTTGACCACGCCGCAGATGAGCGTGCGCCTGCCCAGCTCGAGCGTGCGGGTACGGAGACGCCATGGCGCGATGGTTCGCATCGGATCTGATTCCGATGGTACGCCGCCGGGCCAGAGTATCCTGCTACACTCCGGGCATGAGGCTTATGCGGCGATCTGCAGCCGCTCTGTGCGGCGCTTTCCTGATCCTTAATTTTGCCGTCAGCGCGCAATCTGCCCACCGCCGCGGACCGCAGTCGCCGCTGCATGCGACACCGGCGAAGGGGCCGCTGGCCGATCGAATCCAGAGCATTCTTGCCGACCCCGCGCTGAGCCGGGCCGAGTTTGGCATCAGCGTAACTGCGCTCGATGGCCAACCGCTTTACGGGTTGAACGAAGACCGGCTCTTTACCCCCGCCTCAAACACGAAGCTGACCACCACGGCGGCGGCGTACGCACTGCTCCCGGTGGATTCACTGACGTGGACAACATTTGTGGTGGCGAACGGGAACGTAGACGCCTCCGGCAGGCTGCATGGCGACCTCGTGCTGCTTGGCGTGGGCGATCCCACGATGAGCGGGCGGGTGTATCCGTATGTGGGGCCCGGAATGGCCGCGCCCATGCCGCAGACTACGACGAGCCCGGGTGAACCCAACCCGACGCCCGCGGCCACCGCATCTACGCTGACGACGGCGGACCAGGTTTCGCCGGAAGAGGCGGCGGAGAGTGCGCGGGATCTTCGCGTTATGGCGCCGCTGGATCTGCTGGCGGAACAAGTGTGGCAAGCCGGCGTGCGCGAGGTCGATGGAACCGTGATCGGCGACGACACCTACTTCCTGGATGAGCCGTGGGGCCTGGGCTGGGGTTGGGACGATTTGCAGTGGAGCTACGGCGCGCCGGTTTCCGCGCTCACTTTTAACGAGAATACCGACGAGTTGAATATCAGCGAGGATCGCTCGAAGAGCGGGAGCACCACGGCAGCGTGGGTTCCGGATGTGAACTACTTCACGCTGGACAACACCATGACAGCGGCCGCGCCCGGCGAGGAGGCGCATCCCGGATTGGAGCGCCGCCCCGGATTGACGTCGGTGAGAGCCTGGGGCACAATCTCCACGCACGGCCTGCACGTGGCGATGGCCGTTGACGATCCGGCGGAGTTCACGGCGGATGCTTTCAAGCTGGCGTTGCTGCGCCGGGGCGTGAAGGTAAGCGGCGATCCCGAGTCGCGCCACCGGCACTCCACGGGGACAGGGGATTTTGCCGACGAACGCGCGATGCCGCTGAATCTGGCTCCGGTTCAAGTGAGCACCATTGCCGGCGCGCCCGAAGGCCGGCGAGTGCTGGCCGCGCGGGTTTCCGTGCCGGTGGCCGAGGACATCAAGCTCACCAACAAAGTGAGCCAGAACCTGCACGCGGAGCTGCTGCTGCGCCTGCTAGGCAAGATCTGCGGCAGCGACGGCAGCTTTGAAGAAGGCACGCGCGTGGTGCGGCAGTTTCTTGTGGATGCCGGCATCGACGACAGCGATTTCTTTTTCTATGACGGCTCGGGGATGAGCCCTTATGACAAAATTACGCCGCGCGCTCTGACCCGCCTGCTCGCCTACGCATCGCACCAGCCGTGGGGCGCGGCATGGCGCGAGACGCTGCCGGTGGCGGGCGAGGACGGCACACTCGATCATCGCTTTGCCAACACGCCGCTGAAAGGCAGAATGTGGGCCAAGACCGGCACGCTGAGCGAAGCCAATGCGCTTTCAGGTTATGTGAGCGCAACCAGCGGCCGGACAGTGGTTTTTTCAATTCTGGTGAACAATCACTCTCCCGACAGCGACCGGGAAGCACAGGCAGTCGACCGCATTGCGGAGGCCATTGCCGCCGCGGAGTGAGCGCGGGCACGGGGCCGCACGGACACGGAGCTTCCGTCACCGTGGCTGTCAGTCCGCCGGGGCCGCGGCGATTCAGCTCCGCCGCCGGAGACAGGAACCGCGCACATTCGCTCTTCTTCATCCGGCGCGCCGCTCGCGGACACAAGCGATCGAACTCCCTGCGCGGTATGATGAGAGGCAAATGTGCAAGCGGAATTTTCTGTTGATTTTTACTGCATTTTTGGTTGCTTTCGGTCTGGGAGGGTGCAGATCGCTGCCGCCGTCGAAGCCCTCCAGCGAGTGGGCGCCGCAAGAGGCGCGCGGGGCGGCGGTTTTCCAGGCCAAATGCGCACGCTGCCACTATCCCACGTCGACGCAGCCGCTGCACGGTCCGGGTCTGCAGGCGCTGACGAAGCTGAAGGCAATGCCCTCGGGCGCGCCGCCTACCGACGAGCGTCTGACGGCGGTGATCCTGCACGGGCGGCAGATGATGCCGGGGACGCCGCTCACTGACGACCAACTGAACGATCTGCTCGCTTATCTGCGCACACTATGAGCCAAGACGCCAATTCGAAGCCTCCCACGGCCGGCCCGGCTGGAACCGAGATCAGCCCGAAGGCGCAGAAGTCTGCGCTGCTGAAGCTGCCCGGCCTGATCGCCATCAGCTTTTACATGCTTCTGCTCGCCGGCGAGGTGGTGCTGAGTGTGGTGCAGGGCCGGGCAGGGACGCTGGTTCTGATTTTTCCGGCGTTTTTCATTGCCGGCGGCCTGGGACTGACGATGCTATTGCGCTGGGCATGGGCCCTGACGCTGAGCGCGGTGGTGCTGGGCGCGGGGTGGTGCCTGTGGACATTTTCGACGCAGCACAACGCGGTTTTTCTGGCCCAGGGGTTGCTGAACCTGGTTTTCTTCCTGTACCTGGTTCGGCCCGAGGTGCGAACCAAGCTGCGTTAGGCCCGGCCGCATCCGATTTCCGTGCCGCTACAATAAAACCGTGATGGAACTGGTGCAGATCGAACCCGCGCGCCGGATGGCCGCGCCCAAGCCGGAGTGGCTGAAGGCCCGCGCGCCGGTGGGCGAGAACTACCACGCGCTGAAGCGGCTGGCGCGCTCGCTGGGATTGCACACCGTGTGCGAGAGCGCGCAGTGCCCCAACATCGGCGAGTGCTGGCATCACAAGACCGCAACCTTCATGATGCTGGGCAACCTTTGCACGCGGCGCTGCGGATTCTGCGCCGTTCCCAAGGGCCGCCCGGAGCCGATCGACGCCGACGAGCCGCGGCGGGTGGCCCAGGCCATTGCGACACTGGGCCTGGAGCATGCGGTGATCACGAGCGTGAACCGGGACGACGATCTTCCTGGCGGGGCGCGCGCTTTTGCCACGGTCATTACAGAGATTCGGCGCCAGGCGCCGGGGTGCCGCGTGGAAGTGCTGATTCCGGATTTTCAGGGCAATCGCGACGCCATCCGCACGGTTGTAGAGGCGCGGCCGGAGGTGCTGAACCACAACACGGAGAGCGTGCCGAGGCTTTATCGCGTGGTGCGGTCGGGCGCGCGGTATCAAACCTCTCTGGAGCTGCTGCGCTACGCCAAGGAGCTGCGGCCCGAGGGAATCACGAAATCGGGAGTGATGGTGGGACTGGGCGAAGAGACGCATGAGCTGCTGGCGGTGTTCGGCGACCTGGCGGCGGCGGGCTGCGACATTCTGACGATCGGCCAATACCTGCGGCCCTCGCGCGACCACCTGCCGATGAAGCGGTTGTACACGCCGCGGGAGTTTGCGGAGCTGAAGAGCGAGGCGCTCGGGATGGGATTCCGCCACGTGGAGTCTGGCCCGCTGGTGCGGTCGAGCTATCACGCGCACGAGCAGGCGGCAGCGACGGGAGCGATGGCCTGCAGCTAAAGCCGGCGCGGCGGAGCCGGAGTTGTAGAATAGCGATTGGCAATTTCCTGAGAGCGAGGACGACCTCCGATGACAGCCTTTATGGCCGGCAATCCGGCGCTGAAAGACCTTTACAACGACCTTAAGCGGCGCATGGATCACGCGGTTGCAGACTTCCAGGCCAACCTGGCGGCGACGCGCACCGGCCGCGCCAGCGTGCATATGCTCGACCAGGTGAAGGTGGACTATTACGGCACGGCGACGCCGATCAACCAGATGGCGCAGGTGTCTGCGCCGGAGCCGCAACTGATCACGATCTCGCCCTGGGACCCGACGATCCTGAAGGAGATTGAAAAGGCGATCCAGACGGCCGATCTCGGCTTCAATCCGATGTCGGACGGCAAGATCATCCGCGTGCCGGTGCCGCCGATGACCGAGGAGCGCCGTCGCGATGTGTGCAAGCATCTGAATCGCGTACTGGAAGAGCACCGCACGGCGGTTCGGAACGTTCGCCGCGACGGCAACGACGCGCTCAAGAAGCTGGCCAAGGACAAGAAGATCAGCGAGGACGACGAGAAGCGGGCGCTCGAAGAGGTGCAGAAGATGACCGACGCCGAGATCCGCCAGATGGAAGAGCTCTCGCACAAGAAGGAAGCCGAAGTGATGCAGGTGTGAGCGCGGCAGGCGACGGCCCGCGGCTCCAGGCCCGATGCGGCGCGAAGACACAGCGGAAAGCAAACCGAGATGAACACCCACGGCCCTGCGGACGACGCAGGGCTTTGGCATTGGCGGGAGGTTTTTGCGCGTGCATGCGGGGCCGATGCGGCACGCGCAGTTCCCTGCCCTGCTAGCGGCTGCCCGGCGCGGTTTCAGCCTCCTGAAGCGACGCAGCAATGGGGACGATGCTATCGACGCGGGTCAGCTTAAAGACCTCGCGGACGCGCGGCGCGAGACAGGCGGCGATCACGGCGATGCCTCTTCTGCGGCAGTGCACGAAGTGCGAAACCACCATGCCGACGCCGCTCGAATCCATGTAGGGGCAGGCGCTGAGATCAAGGATGTTCCTTGCGAGGGGCGGCTCGCCCGACGGCGTCTCGAGTTCGAGCATCCTGCTGAGCGTCATGGTGGGCAGGCTGCTGTAGACGTCACGCAGGGTGAAGGGCCCGTGGAAGGCCAGGATCACGGTTCCGGGCTCCTGGCCCGGCCTGCGCTCGATGCGGAAGGGCCCGCTATTCCACGTCTGCCAAGTGAATGTCCCCATACCGGTCTCCCCCGAATGGCGGTGCTGGTACTGGGATTGTCCGCGAGGGGGCATGGAGACGGCAAGAGAGATTTGCGCCGGAGCCAGATCAGGGACTGCCGACGCCATGGTTCTGGCGGCTGCTTGCACAGGGTTTGGTGCAAAAGGCTGCATTTCTGCACTGAGGGTGGTGCATTTCCGCGGGTTGAGCCCCCTAAAAAATGTTTTGATAGATCCTGCAAAGAAGTTGTTTCTTTTCAGCGGTTTGCGCGATGCTAAATTGACTAAGATTCCTGTTTTCAATGGCTTGTAGCCAGAATCTAGACAGCAAAGGGGTTAGGGGCAGAGACGGTGGCTGCAGGACACGGTCTGCGGCTGGCGGCTCTTTGCGTTACGGACCGGGTTGGCTGCTGACTGGGTCTATTGTGCGCCGGATGGGGGAAATGATCGGCAAGGGTGGGGGG
>JAKCDN010000224.1 GCA_021841795.1 Acidobacteriota bacterium
AGGGCGGCAAAGTCCGGTGGAGGGGTGCCGTCGCCGAGGTCGATGAACTCATCCATGTTCTGAGTGCCCCATATCTTCATGACGGCGGGGATGACGCGGGAAGGCTCATCGCGGTCGTAGGCGTGGAGGGCGCGGCGAATGGAGTTGATTCCGATCCAGTAACCGGAGCCTTCATCGCCGAGGCGGGAGCTCCAGCCGCCGGCGGTTTCAAGAGCGCCATCGGGCGCGCGGCCGACGCAGTTGGAGCCGGTGCCGGCGATCTGGAGGATGCCGGGTCCGCCCTGGAAGGCGGCATCGAGGGCGATGATGTGGTCGCCGACGACCTCAGAGCGGGGGATGCCGAAGCTCTGAAAGACCTCAGTAATCCATTCGGCAATGCCGGGCATGCTGGCGCTGGCGACACCACAGCAGGCGGCGTCAACGGCTTTAACGCCGGCCTGGGTGAAGGCTTCCTGAAGGACGGCGCGCAGGTTGGCGTCAGCCACCTCATGGCCGACGCGCAGTTTTTTGATGGATCCGGCTTGCCCGTGGCCGACAACTCTGCCATCGGCAACCACCGCGGCGCGAGTATTGGTACCGCCGCCGTCAATTCCCAGAACAACACTCATCGATCGCTTCCCTTTTTTATGGCTGCGGCGGGGACTCCTGATCCTGCCGGGCAACGCCGTCGTCGAGCAGGGTTCCGGCAAGGATATTCAGGCTGCCATCGTTCTTTGGCGGGTTGAGGCCCAGCAGATGCGCCATCCATGGATACAGATTTACGTTATCAAATGGGGCAACGGTTCTCCCACCGCGCAGATCTGGGCCGACGGCGAAGAAGCCGGCTTTCATATCCGGGACAATGTGCGGATCGAAGCCGCAGATGCCGGCAGGGGCCGCGGGGCTGCCGGAGCCGGCGGTCGGGAGGTGGACGCGGATGGCGAAGGGACCGGTGGCCACGATGACGGGATCGCCCTGGCGGGGATTGGCGGCGGAGTTGAGGTCGGCGGGGAGGTTGCGAAGGCGGAAGGCCATGAACTGAGAGGAGGCGTGCTTGAGCTGGTCGTAGAGGCGGGCGCGATCGGCCTCGGAGCCGGCGTAGAGCAGGTTGCCGGCGGAGTCAAAGCCGGAGAGATCGGCAAACTGGTCGAGGCCGATCCAGGCGCCATCGACTTTGACCATGCCCTGATCGCTCACAACGACGAGATCGATGGGGAGGCGGGTGGAATCGAGGGCGGCGCGGAACGTGCCGACGAGGGCGTCCATGCGCAGCGCGGCGGCGCGGGTCTGAGGGGCGTCAGGGCCGAACCGGCGGCTTTCAACGCCGGGATGGGAGAAGGCGATGGCGATGAAGTGCGGGCGCTGAGCGGCGGGGAGGCGCAGGAGCGCAAGCGCGGCGTCGACGCGCGCCCGATCGGCCGGGGGATCGGCCTGGCTGCTGGGAACGGCGGCGGCATAGTAGGACGGGCGGAAGCCGGCGATCCTGGCATCGCATGCGATCCACAGCAGGCAGGCAGTGCGCATTCCCTGGCTCTCAGCGAGACTCCAGAGGGGCACGCCGCCATACCAGGAGCCATCGGCGGCGGCCGGTTCATCGGAGGAGTAGCGGGCGTTGCGCCCGGGATCGAGGAAGCGGTCGGCGACGATGCCATGGCTCCCGGGATAGAGGCCGGTGACGAGGGAGTAACGGTCAGGAGCGCTCTGAGCGGGATAGACAGGCATCATGCCGTCAGGCGCCCAGACGCCGGCCTTGCCGATGGCCAGCAGCCGGGTTGCGCCGACGCGGGCGGCGTCGTCCCAGCGCAGGCCGCCGAGCAGGACGAGAACGAGATAATGACGGCTCTGCGCCGCCGGGGAGTTGGGGCCGTTGTCGATGCGGGCAAGCTGAAGCGCAGGAGACGAGCCGGCGGGTTGAGCACCGGCCGGAGGCGCAAGGCAGAGCAATGCCAAACCCAGCAGAAGCGTGGCACGGGTCAACCGGCGCGATGCACGGGAGGGCATCGGAGATTCTCCTGGGAACAGGCTACTGCATGGACGGTTGAGGAGGGTGAAGGGTAAGCGCGGCGCGCAGGGCGATGCCTGGGCAACCGCGGCCAGCCGAGGCTGGAAGGACGGGATGGGTATGCTTCCGCAGCAGGGCGATTGCGGTAGAGCGTCAGCCCGCGGCCTTGCGTTCTCGCGAGCCGGCGCGGCGGTCAACGGTATTTTTGCGGCGCTCGACTTTGTTCAGGCGCAGATCGGGCGCGCCGATGCGGCGATCGGCAAAGCCCTTGCGACGCTCGGGGATGGAATCGATGGGGACGGCGGCAGGCACCTGCGGTCCGGCAGGCGGCTCGGAGCTGCCGGCCAGGAGCCGGTTGAGGACGGGAAACTTGGCGCGCTCGGCCTCGACAAAGTCCACGCCGCTGGCGGTGAGCGTGAACTCGGCGTTGTCGGACCTGGTGATGTAGCCCTTCTGCTTGAGGTACCAGAGGGTGAAGTCGAGGTAATCACGGGGAAACCCCATGCGTTCCTCGATCTCCTTGAGCGAGACCTCGGCGTCGCCGGGGCTGCGGCGGCGCTGGTAATAGAGCAGCGCCAGCACGGCAAGGCGGCGGTTGAGCTCGCCGTCCGCGCTATCGAGAAAGTCGACCGTGGAGGAGTACGGCCGGGCAGTCTTGAGCTGGCGGCTGACGTCGTACTCGGCGCGGCTGGCGGGATCGGAGAGGACGTCGTGGGCTTTTTTTAGGAGCCGGAATTTTTCCACATCTCCGGACTTGAGGTTGTCGGGGTGATAGCGCGCCGCCAGAAAGTGGAATACGCGATGGATGGTCTCGCCTTCCGCGGTGGGGCTGATCTGGAGGAAGTCGTAGTAATCGATCATCGGAGGCCACGAATCCTTTCAACCTGACCGCATTTTTTCATACCCGAAAGGGCGCACGAAATCCCCCATTGATGCCATGGACGGTGTCGATCCGGTGGTGAATGGAGGCGGATTCGGGACCGGGCCAAGGCGGGGCGCGCGGGCGGCGAAAAGCCTAACCGAGCAGGCGGGCCCAGGCCATGCGGGCGAGACCGACGAGGAGGATAGCGATCTTCTGCGCGGTGGGCACGCGGGCGCGGCGCGAAAAGACGTCGTAGCCGGCACGCTGGATGCGGCGGAGGAGGGCGTGGTAGATGGAGACGAGAACCCAGAGAGCAGGCCGGCTTTCGCGGTGAATGAGCGGCAGCAGGGCCTGGGCGGAGCGGTAGTAGTCTTCGGCGCGGGCGGCGATGGCGGCCAATAGAGCGCGCTCGGCGGGGGTGGGCGGAGCGGCGGGAGCGCGATGGAGCAGAGATTCGAGCGCGACGCCGTGCGCCGCAAGGTCGGCGAGCGGGAGGTAGACGCGGTTGCGCGCGGCGTCTTCACTGACATCGCGGAGGATGTTGGTGAGCTGGAAGGCGATGCCGGTCTCCTCAGCGAGCTTCTCGGCGCGATCGCCGCTGAAGCCGAAGATGCGGATCGAGACCAGGCCGACGACGGAGGCGACGAGGTAGCAGTAGCGGTAGAGGCCGTCGAAGTCGGCGTAGGTGTCAGGCGCGTCGGAGGCGGAGTGATCGAGATCCATGGCAACGCCGTCAACGAGCTCGTCGAGGAGGTGGAGCGGAATAGAAAAACGGCGGATGGCGTCGCGCACGGCCAGAAAAACGGGGTCCGAGGTGGTGGAGCCGCCGGCGGCCAGATGCCAGGCGGCCAGCCAGCGATCGAGGTTGGCCCGGCGCTGGGAACGCGAAAGGCTCTCGTCGTCGGCGAGATCGTCGGCCTGACGCATGAAGGCGTAGACAGCGCAGATGGCGTTCCTGCGCTCGCGGGGCAGGGCGAGGAAGGCATAGTAAAAGTTTTTGGCTTCGCGCCTGGCGATGGCGCGGCAGACCGCGTAGGCGCGGGCCAATTGGCCGGATGGAGGGTGTTGGGTCAAGCAGCCTTCCCTTGCGGATGCGCGCCGAGGCGCAGGAACGGCAGGGCTTTGCCCGCGAGCGCGCGCAGGGCGAGAGCGAGCCGGGTGCGGCGGGAGATGGCCGGACGGGCGCTGAGCACATCGTAATTCTGAGACTCGATGGCGCGCAGGATCTCAAGACCGCCGCGGCTGAAGAGATCGAGATCGAGAGCCAGGTCACGCTGGACGCGATCGATGAGCGGGAGCCCGTCGGCGAAGAGGCGGCGGGTAAAGCCGACCTGGTGACGCATCAGCTCACGAAACTGGGGCGTGGCCACGCCATGCGCGATGGTCTGGTCGGTGACGCCGAAGCGGCACATGTCGTCCTGCGGCAGATAGACGCGGTTCTTCTGGAGATCGACGCGCACATCCTGCCAGAAGTTGGCGAGCTGGAGGGCGGTGCAGGTGGCATCGGAGAGACGGAAGTTCTCCTCGCTGACCTCGCCGCAAGCGTAGAGCACGAGGCGGCCGACGGGATTGGCCGAGTAGCGGCAGTAGCCGAGCAGATCGTCCATGGTGGGGTAGCGGGTGACGGTCTGGTCCTGCCGGAAGGCGACGAGGAGATCGGCAAAAGGCTGTTTGGGAATGGAGCAGGCGCGGATGGTCTCGGCAAGGGCAACGAAGACGGGATGGCGGGCGCGGCCTTCGTAGCAGGCGTCAAGCTCGCGGCCCCAGAGATCAAGCAGCGCGAGGGCGATGGCGGGATCGCCGACCTCGTCACCGAGATCGTCGGAGATGCGGCAGTAGGCATAGATGGAGTGAAAGTGAGGCCGCAGCGCACGGGGTAGAAACCAGGAGGCGACGTGGAAGTTTTCGTAGTGGGTATGGGCAAGATGGCGGCAGTAGGCAAGCGCCTCATCGAGGGTGGGCGCGACGCCGGGGATGCGATAGGCGGCAGGCAGCACAGCCCATCCGCGGGCGAGGAGTTCGTCGGTCGTGGGTTGGGTCGAAGTGGACATCGTCAAGGCCTGCATCTATTTTGCGCTATTTGGGGGCAGCTTGTTGAGCCGGAACGGCCAAGACCTATTATCAAAGCATGGCACCGGTTCACAAACGCAATGCGGCGATCGTCGTTGCTCTTGCGGCCTTGTTCTGGTGGTCGTTCCTGTTCGCCAAGCACGATCCGGCGCTGCGCAATGCGATCCCATTCGGCGACGATCCCTATGATGCGATTGGTTCGTTCGGAGTCATCGCGGGGATATTGCCGGCGGCATCGCACTCTTCGCGCCAATGCGCGCATTGCTCAATGCGCTGGTTCCCTGCAGATTGAATGAAGGCCGAACGATGAAGGCTCCAACGCGCGGCGGATTAGGGAACAATCGCGGTTTTGATCTCGCTTTCAGTGGAGCGATTCATCAGCTTCTCAAAGACGCGGTTGAGCTCGTAGAGGTGGGCGCGTCCGGTGATGAAGGCGCCGGCCTGGAAGCGTCCGCCGGCGATGAGATCGAGGGCCTGACGGCAGATGGCAGGGGTGTGATGAAAGGTGGCGCGGAGGGTGATGTCGCTGTAGTGGAGGCGGTTGGTGTCG
>JAKCDN010000225.1 GCA_021841795.1 Acidobacteriota bacterium
AGACCTACACCCCCAAGGCCGTCCAGGCCCGGCACGGTTTCTTCAAGGGCTCCATGGAAGCCATCACCGAGCTGACCAAGGCGCTGCACCTCGACACCCAGTTCGTCTACTCCGAAACCGGCTTCATGCAGATGATGTTCCTTGACCCCACCGGCTTCGACCAGCAACACTACGTCTTCAGCTATGTGCGCCGCGAGTTCCTCGGCTCCGTGCGGACCTGGGTCTTTGACGTCCATCCCCGCCCTGAGATCAAGGGCATGGGCCGCTTCTACGGCCGCGTCTGGATCGAGGACGAAGGGGGCAACGTCGTCCGCTTCAACGGCACCTATACCGGACCCACCGACGAAGACTCCTCCAAGCACTACTTCCACTTCGACAGTTGGCGCATGAACGTACAGCCCGGCATCTGGCTCCCCGTCGCCGTCTATGTCGAGGAGACCCAGCGCACCGAGACCGACAAGTCCGTCGGCCTCAAGGCCCAGACCCACTTCTGGGGCTACTCCCTCAAGCTGCCCACCCGCGACAGCGAAAACGTCAGCATGAAGGTAGACGACGCCGTCGACAAGAGCGACGACTCGCAGGACGTCGGCCCCCTCCAGGCCTCGCGCATGTGGATCACGCAGGCTGAAAACAATGTCATCGACCGTCTCGTTGAAGCCGGCCTCGTCGCGCCCCTCACCTCCGGCGGCTATGAGGATAAGGTGCTCGGCCAGATCGTCATCAATCTCGTCGTCCCCAACAACCTCGCCTTCACTGACCAGATTCACTGCCGCGTCCTGCTCACTGACACCATTGAGGCCACCACCGTCGGCAACACCATCCTGATCAGCAAGGGACTCATTGATACCCTGCCCAACGAAGAGTCCATCGCCTCGGTCGTCTCCATGGAGCTGGCGCATATCGCCATGGGCCACCACATCGACACTCGCTATGCCTTCAACGACCGCCTGCTCTTTCCCGACGAGGCCACCTTCCGGCGCATCGACATGAACCACACCGATGTCGATAACGGAACCGCCGCCAAGCGCGCCATGGAATATCTTCAGAACTCCATGTACAAGGACAGGCTCGCCAACGCCGGCCTCTACTACGAGCAGCTCGTTGACCGCGCCGGCGTCCTCAAGGCCCTCAACACTCCCCGCCTCGGCGACTCGCTCCTCAAGCCCGACGGCACCCCCTGGATGTCCGAACTCCTCCACTCCGCGCCCAAGATCAACTGGGACGACCTCAATCAGACTGCGGCTCTGCCCCTCGGAAGCTGGCTCAAGACGGACCCCTGGGACGACACCGAGCACATGCTCAACGCCAAACGGTATGCCCCTATGAACGCCCGCGACAAGATGCCGTTCGAGGTCACGCCCATCTTCTACAAGCTGCAGCGCTATGACGCGGCTTCAGTTGCGCCCCAGCCCGCGGCCGCGCCGGCCGGCGGCCAGCCTGCCGCCGCTCCTGACAATGCTCCCGCGGCCCCACCCCAGCCCGGCCCGGCTCCGCAACCCGGTCCGCAAGCGACGGCTGCGCAAAGTCCGCAGTCATAATACAATCTCTCCCAGCCCTCGGCTGCGCGCTGCCACTCCGCGACGCGCTGCCAGGGCTAACGAGCGTGGGACCGTTTGGCCTCCCCAGCCTCTCGCGAGCTCACAGGAAGTGGATTTGCGTTGTGCTCATGAAACATTCGATTTTGGCGCTGTGCTGCATCGCCCTCGCGTCGGTTGCTCTGCTCCCTGCTCACGGCCAGGTTGTCCCTTCGGCTAAAACCGGCAGCGTGAGTCTACGCGCCGGCGGTTTCGGCTCCGGCTTTCAGCCCGACTACGCCGGCAACGGCATCGCCCAGACCGGCCCCGACCGCCTCTATGGCTTTGGCGCCTACGCCGATGCCCGCTTCACCCGCTGGATCCAGCCCGAGCTTGAAATGCGCTGGCTCCACTTCAATCAGTTCCAGGGCGTCGATGAAAATACCTACTCCATCGGCGAGCGCCTGCCCATCATCGACTACTTCCACGGCTTCACCCCCTATGGCAAGATCCTGGTCGGCCTCGGCAGCGGCAGCTTCCTCACCGGCAACGCCTTCGTGGTCACCTACGGCGCCGGTGTGGATTACCGCCTGTCCCGCAGGTTCACCCTCCGCGCCGTCGATTTCGAGTACCAGCAGTGGCATGTCACCCCAACCCTCTGGCCCTACGGCGTCAGCGTCGGCCTCAGCTACAAGATCTTCTGAAGGGGCAGGGAACTGAGCTGCCGGCCGGCTCTGCCGCCGCCTCGGCAATAATCGGTAATAAAACCGCGAATGCCGCTCCGGCTTCGCGGTTTTTTTTTGCGCTGCGGTTTGCCGGTAATTTCCCCGGCTGGGCGCATAATTGAACTCAGTGAGCAGACCGCGCCTGGTGGCCGCGGGTTCGTCCGCATCGAACCCTCCACCGCCGCCAGCGCGGTTTCTAACCTCTTTGCTTTCTAGATTCTGGCCACAAGCTACTGAAAGTAAATATTTTAGTCGGTTTGCCGTCAGCTAAGCTATTGTAAATAAACAAGTTATTTGCAGGATCTACCCCAAAAGTTTTTTCCCGCTCATTGTCGCCTGGGTTTCGCGGTAAAGACGCCAATTCTTCGCCTTTTCAGGCCGTTTTGCATAGAAACCGGTGCAACCGGCCCCTCAGCAAGCCGCCCGTCCCGCCGTCCTCAGTGCGCCATGCCCCCGCCTGCGCCTGTCACGCAAAAAGGGGCTGCTCGCCTGAGCAGCCCCTTCTGATTCCTGCAATCCGGCCCCGGTTTTATGCCGGCGAAGGCGATCCCTCCGGAAAGCTCCCCGTTCCGCGGCTGTCCGGCTTCAGCACCTGCTGCGGGCTGTTGCCGTCGCCGTCGTTCGGCGAGGCCAGCGACGAGCGCATCGGCGGCAGTTCCTTGCCTTCGACCAGCAGCCTCAGCTCCTCGGCGTCGATCGTCTCGCGCTCCAGCAGCGCCGCGGCAATGCGATGCATCGCGTCCTGGTTCGCATCCAGAATCGTATGCGCCGACTGGTACGCCTCGTCGATCAGGCGTCGCACTTCCAGGTCGATCTGCCGCGCCGTCTCTTCGCTGAAGTCGCGGTGCTGCGCAATCTCGCGGCCCAGGAAGATCTGCTCCTCCTTCTTGCCGAAGGTCAGCGGCCCCAGCCGGCTCATCCCGTACTCGCACACCATCGAACGCGCCAGCTCCGTCGCCCGCTCGATGTCGTTGCCCGCGCCCGTTGACATCTGGTTCAGGAAGACCTCCTCGGCCACCCGTCCGCCATACATCATCGCCAGCCGCGTCTCCAGATACTCGCGTGTGTAGTTGTGGCGATCGTCCGGCAGGTGCACCGTCACTCCCAGCGCCATCCCGCGCGGAATAATCGTCACCTTGTGCACCGGATCGGAGTCCTTGCGCATGTACGAAACCAGCGCATGGCCCGCCTCGTGATACGCCGTCACCTTCTTCTCGCCATCCGACAGCAGCATCGACTTCCGCTCGGCGCCCATCAGCACCTTGTCTTTCGCCAGCTCGAAGTCGTACATCGTCACTTGCTTGCGGTTCATGCGCGCCGCGTTCAGCGCCGCCTCGTTCACCATGTTGGCCAGATCGGCGCCGCTGAAGCCGGGCGTCCCGCGCGCAAGAACGTTCAGATTTGTGTCCTCGCTTACGGGAACCTTCTTCACGTGCACCTTCAGCACTTCCTCGCGTCCCCGCACATCCGGCAGTCCCACCACCACGCGCCGGTCAAACCGCCCCGGCCGCAGCAGCGCCGGATCGAGCACGTCCGGACGGTTCGTTGCCGCTACCAGAATCACGCCGTCGTTCGACTCGAACCCGTCCATCTCCACCAGCAGCTGGTTCAGCGTCTGCTCGCGCTCATCGTGGCCGCCGCCGAGGCCAGCTCCGCGATGCCGTCCCACGGCGTCGATCTCATCGATGAAGATGATGCACGGAGCGTTCTTCTTGCCTTGCTCGAACAGGTCGCGCACCCGGCTCGCGCCCACGCCCACGAACATCTCCACAAAATCAGAGCCTGAGATCGAGAAGAAGGGAACATTGGCCTCGCCCGCCACCGCCCGCGCCAGCAGCGTCTTGCCCGTGCCTGGAGGCCCCACCAGCAGCACGCCCTTGGGGATGCGTCCGCCCAGCTTCTGGAACTTCTGCGGCTCGCGCAGGTACTCGATGATCTCCTTCAGCTCTTCCTTGGCCTCATCCACGCCGGCCACGTCCTTGAACGTCACCTTCTTCTGCTGCATCGAAAGCAGACGCGCCCGGCTCTTGCCGAACGAGAGCGCCTTGTTGCCCCCCGACTGCATCTGCCGCAGCATGAAGAACCACACCAGCACGATCAGCACAAACGGGCCCACGTTGATCAACAGCGGCACCAGGAAGTTGCTCTGCTCCGGCTTGATCGTGAAGTTCACCTTGTGGCTCGGATCCAGCATCGCCTTCATCAGGTCTTCGTCGTTCGCCGGCAGCGTGGTGTGGAACTCGTCCTTCGGCGAGGTCTTCAGGTGACCCTTCAGGTCGTTCCCCTGGATCGTCGCATCCATCACCTGGCCATTCAGAACCTTGTCGTACAGGTCGGAATACGAGTACTCCGCCTCTTTCGTCATGCTGGCGCTCTTCGACACAATGACCCATAGCATCAGCAGGCAGATGGCGAGAAACACCCAGAACATGATTGTCTTAACGTTTGAGTTCACCAACAACTCCTTTTCGCCGCGAGTGTAAGACCGTTTCGGCGACCCCAGTCATCCGCCTCTGGCGTACCACTAAGGGTTAGACGCACATAACTCATGCAAAGTGGCAGGAAATGCTCAATTGACCCGCAGGCACACACTTCATGCCGCCAGAGGAAGCAGTATCCCGATTGTACTCCCCTGGGCCGATCAAATTGGAGCAATTTCCATGCCGCAAACGGGGTAGAACCACATGGCTTTTCCTCGCCTTGGCCGGCCCCGCCCAGGCCGTCAGGCCGGCTCCATCACCCGTACCGTCAGCCCCGGTTCCGGCTCCAGCTCCACCCCCTGCATCCATACAATCCGCCCGCCCGTCTCCAGCACCGGCCACACCGCCCGCTCCGTTCCCGTAACATGCTTTCGTTCCAGAACTTCCTTTACCTTGCGCGGTCCGCTCGTGTAGCGCAGCCGCACCCGGTCGCCCGCCCTCCAGTTGCGCAAAACCGCCGTCTGCGGCCGGGCATCGCCCTCCGCCGCCGTGCATTCGATCCTCAGCCGCACCCCAAGCTCCGGGGCCTCGATCTCGCCCGGAATCGCCACCGTGTATACGCCGCACGCCGCATCCCGTCCCTGGCTGCCCCGCGGTCTTGCGGTTCCGGCCGTAAGCCGCAGCTCGCGCGCCGTCCGCTCCGCCAGCAGCCCCTGCGGTAGCGTCAGCATCTGTCCTCCGCGTCCCTCCAGGGCCAGCAGTCGCACCCCCTCGGTCGCGCCAAAGTCCAG
>JAKCDN010000226.1 GCA_021841795.1 Acidobacteriota bacterium
TCCACTGCTCCGCACCGCGGCGCGCCATAGGTCGTGGCGTCCCCAGGCGCTGCTCGAGTAGATGCAGTGTGTATTCAGCACGCGGCCAAGCAGCCCGCGGTCGATCCAGTTCCTGACCGTGGTATAAAGATGCGAATAGCGGAGCTCGAAGCCGATCTGAAGGAAGCCACGCGTCCGTTCCGCCGTCTCGACCATGGCCTCGGCGTCAGCCAGCGTAGTTGCCATAGGCTTTTCGCACATGACGGCTTTGCCTGCTTCGAGCGCGGCGACCGCCAGGTCTTTGTGCGCGTCGTTCGATGCCGTGATGAAGACCAGCTTGATGCGCGAATCCTCAAGAACGCGTTCCAGAGCGTCGGCCGTCTCGACGCCGTGCCGCTGCTGCAAGATCCGCATGCGTTCCGGCTGAAGATCGAAGACGGTCATGCGGCGTACGATCGGACTGCCGGCCAGATGCCGGATTACGTTTTCGCCCATCTGGCCGCAGCCAAGAACGGCGACTTCAATTCCGATGTCAGGACTCATGCTTGGTCTCCACCTCTTGCGATCATCCGCTATGCCTTTTTCAGTTCCAGGCGATGCGTGCTGTGGGTCTTCCAGGTTCGGTCGCCTACCGAAGCCCATCCGGCAGGCGCAAAACCGGAGCATTCCACAGGCCGTTGCGTTCCCTGCGCGTAAGCCGTGCCTTCCCCGCTTTGCACGCAATACTCGATGTCCGCGGGTTCGGCGAAGATCAGCCGGCTGCCGCAATGCGCAAGCGAACGAGCTCCGATTGCCGTCAGGCTGGCGCGCGCTTCATCCCACATCAGGCACTCGCACTCGCAGTCCGCGCCGAGCGCATGGAGCGTTCCAGAGCCCATGCGCATGCCGCCTCCGCCGGGCAGCAGGACGGTTCCGTTCGAGTGCTGCATGCGATCGTGGGCCGGACTGAGCGCGAGCAGAAACGATCCCTGCGTGACAGGCTCAGGGACTTCAAGCCGCCATCGGCGATAACGCGGAAAGCGTCCCTCGCCGATCTTCTCCTGTCCGGTGCAGTTCAATCCGTAGATGTACCCCGGCACCCATGCCGGCTCCTCGACCAGCACGCGCGCGGCGGGAACGGCTTCGAGCACATGGACGAAGATTTCACCTCGTTCTTCGTCGCTCAGTCCTTTGCTGCCGCCTTTGATGCCGGCGATGAGGTTTGCCTGACCGCCGGTCATGCGGAAGCGGCCGTCTTCCATCTCGGTTACCGATCCGGAGCAATGAAGGTGTGTGGCGAAGCGGATTGCCCGGCGGCCGCGAAAAGCGTCTGCGAGCAGAATCACGCCCGATTGCCGGTCAAAGATGAAGATCCGGTCGGCCTGCCGCACTTCGAGTTTTGGATCGAGCGCATGGGTCACGACAACGTGGGCGTAGAGAAAGCGCTCGCCGATGAGACATCGCCGGACAACAGCACAGCTCTCCGGTGGAACCGCACCGTTGAGATACTGCCCGTTTGTCAGCGCCCCACCGTCTTCAAAACACATTGTGTTTGTCAGGGCGCTGTTGAGCCCGTACAGACCCATGTTGATGCTGGTGAGCACAGGAGCTCCGTCGATGGCTACTTCCAGCGCGCCCAGCGACGGAGCGAACTCCCGATTGTGGGGCTTGAGACTGAAGACGGCCGCGCGTCCGGCCTTCGGCCCGCCGCTGAGCGAAACCGCAACCACTTTATCGCCCCGCGCCGTCGCAATGATGTCGCCAACGTCGCGTGCAAAGAGGGGCCGGTCGGGAAAGCCCGCAGCTTCACCGGCCGCTGCGGGAGCATAGAGCAGATCGAAGATACCGAGCATCAGCTCGCCGGTAGCTCTTCGCTCCTTTTCCACGAAGGCGCGGTAGATGGAATCGATGCCCTGCGTGGGATGGAAACGGCTGAGGAACGCCGTAAGAAAGCGATGCTCCCGGGTGCGCAGACCGCGCTGCAACTCCTGGCTGTTCGGCACTTCGAACGCAGCCTGCAGGGCCTGCGCGAGGTTGTCAAGGAAGGGACTGGATGAGAGCTCCGGTCTCTTTCCGCCGAAGGTGTGCGCGGCAGCCAGATAGAGCACCAGGTGAAACGGGAAATAGGTGGCCCAGGCCGCCTTGCCGCTGGATGGGAAGAGTTTGAAACTGTCACAGAACAGGCCGTGAAAAAACGGCAGCGCCCGGCGGGCAATTTCCAGATCCTCATAGAAAGACATGCACGCGATGGCGGCGCCATTCCAGGCCCCCAGAGAGTGCGGATCGATGGATGGACAGCCGAGATAAGCGCGCTGCAGAAGCGTGAAATCGTAGATCTTTCCCAGATACTCCTCGACCTTCAGCAGGATCGCGCAACGGTCCTGATTGCTGAAGAGAGGCTGCAGGCAGTCCCACGCCAGCGCCGTCTGGTAGAGCCGTAATCCAATGACGCGATCGTTGTCGCCGCCCATGAGCAGCGGGTCGGGCCGGCCGCTCCACGTGACCGCGTGCGCCAGCGCCATGATTGCGGTTCGGGCGCGCGCTCCGACGAGCTCGTCCGCGGTGCATGCGTAGACCAGGCTTGCCAGTTCCAGCGTGCCCTGGCTGTTATCCGTGAGCAGGGCAAGATCTTCCGTGCGCAGCCGCTCTATCAGCGCATGGAATTCGGCGCTGCCCGTCCATCGCCGCTGAACGGCGGGCACCTGGTCCGAATGAAGAAAGATCCGCGGCCTGTGCCGGGTCACGGGCGCAAGCGGCACGGCGCGGCGATCGTCCCGGCGCAGCTCGAACTGCCTGATGCTGGCCCAGCTCATGCGCGCCCGATCGCGCTCGATCAGTTCCAGAATGATCTCGTTCTCGCCCGCCTCCGCCTCAAAGCCGAATTCAGCGCAGAGGCGGCCTTCGGCAATCTGCTCCGGGCCGGGCATGGCGAACCAGAGGCCGCCCTTGAGCTTGCCGTTCACGGAGACGCGCATCATGGGAACGGCCATGACATTACGCGTATGGTCGAGATCCCATGGCCCGACGGGTACGCGCCGGCCGTCTGGAACGCGCACCATCTCGATCATCGCCGTAGACATGTCAAAGGCGCCGCGCTCGGTCTCGAAGCGACCGCAGAAGATCCCCGCGGGAAGATGAAGGCGGATGGCGAGGCGGTAAGGATTTGCCTGAATATCGGTGACGCGCCCGGTCACATCGATGAATTCGACAGAACCGGCTTTGCTGAACTGATTGGGGATCGGTTTCAGAAAAGCGATGAGATCTTCATTCATCATATTCAGTCAGCAGAAGGATGTGGGTTGAGTGTATCCGAATGCCCGGAGCACCGCAGCCGCGGTGGCGTTTCCCGCGCCACTTTGAGATTGTTGCGGCGCCGATCCCCAGGAAGTGTGTTTCTCCTGGGGACCGACGCCGGGTCACACCATTTTGTGATTCCGCCATGCCGAGCCGCGGATTAGAAGTTGTACTTCAAGGCGAACTGAATGTTGCGCGCACCCTCCGACGTGTTGACCTGACCGATGGTGCCGCCGTCCGGATTGGTAACGTTGATGCCTCCATTGTTCGGCGCATCGAGGATGGTGTGGTTGAAAGCGTTGATGAACTCAGCGCGGAACTCGACATTCTGGCGCTCAGAGATGGGGAAGATTTTGACGGCACTGGCATCGATGTTCTGCTCGCCCGGGCCGTAGACCGAACTTACACTGCAGTTGCCGAAATATCCAGCGCTAGGCTCCTGGTAAGAAGCGGGATCGAACCACCGATACCCGTAGAAGCCATTTCCGATCGGCTGCTTGTGCAGCACATGCGGCGGCGCTATGCAGTTCGGCCTGTTTTGGAAGGAGTTGGTGCCGGAGTGGTCGTCATTGGAGCTCAGCGTGAGCGGGAAGCCGCCGCGGAAGGTAGGTATGACGCTCACCCTCCAGCCACCCGCGACGGCATCGGCGGCTTTGTTCATGCCGGAACCGAACTGCCTGCCGCGGCCAAAGGGGAGGTCATAGATCAGATAGCCGGTGAAGTCGCCCTTTACGTTGTAGTAACAGCCTCCGGTTTCGCCTTCAGGATTGTAGGTGTTCTGCCACCAGGAACTCGGGGCTTGCGATTGCCCGCCCTCTCCCCAGAATCCCTGGGAGTTGGTCATGCAGCGCGACCAGGTATAGCTGACCTGATAGGACAGGCCATGATTCAATCGCCCGACCATCTGCGCCTGCAGGGCGTTGTAGTTCTGGTGCGCCTCAGCAAACGTGCCGAAGATATACGCGACCTGGTCAATATACTGCGGGTTATCGGCGAAGAACAGCGATGGGCTGACGACTCCGGGCGAGTCCCAGACAAGCTGCGTGAGCAACTCGGCGTTGGTCAGGTGTTTGGTCGATTGGCCGACGTATCCCAACTGAGCCGTGATCGAGGGCGATAGCTCATGCTCCACGAAGAGACTCCACTGATTCGCGTGGGCCGGCTGCACTTTCTTATCCCACGAGTAGATGATGGCGCCCTTGTAACAGATCGGCGCGCCGCTCTGCAAGCCGGCGATCGTGCATCCGGCAGGTATAGCGATTGGGGTAAAGCCCTGGTCCAGCGTCGTGGTGGGGTAGGACAGGGTGCTGTAGTTGGCGCTGGCCGCAATGGGACGCGGCGGATTGCCGGGCAGACGCAGCCCAAGCCCGGTGCCCTCCATGAAGGAGGACAATCCGTAGGCAAGCCGAACCGTGGTCCTTTGAAAGATCTGATAGGCAATGCCGATGCGAGGCTGGTAGTTGCCGTAACCGTTGTACGAGTTGTAGAGGGCGCGGTTATTGCCGTTTTGATCGGGCTGCTCAAATTTACCGGTCTGCGGATCCCAGTTCACCTCTCGATTGTGAGCCTCAACGAACGGCGTGTGCGTCTCATAGCGGAGCCCGAGATTGAAGGTTACCCGATTTGTGAACTTCCAGTCGTCCTGGAAGAAGGCGGCAAAGATGCTGTTCCGTTGTCCCCAATCCGAGCCCAGGTTGCCGACGCCGACCGATGTGGGCAGGCCGAGCAGAAAATCGGATTCGGGGCTACCCGAGTAGGTGGAATTGAAGCCGAAGGTTCCGGCTTCTCCATTGCTGCCGTTGAACAGGCCGTTGGTACGGACGCGCCAACCCTGGAAGCCGAAGCGCGTACTGTGTTTTCCATGCACCCAATTCATCACGTCCGAGTATTGAATCGAGGTGTCATTGTTGTTGGTGACGCTGTCCTTGGTGCCGAAACCAGTCACGTAGCCCCCGCTGAAACCCAGCGCGGGCAGGAAGCTCGTGGTCAGTCCAGGGATGCTGAACAACGCGGTTGCGGTTCCCGGAACGTTCGAGGAGGTATGATTCTGCCCCACATCGACGTAGTTCACACCTAAGCGCGCGTCATTCAGCATGGTGTTGGATATGGTGCGCGTATAGCCGGTTACGAAGTTCCACGTC
>JAKCDN010000227.1 GCA_021841795.1 Acidobacteriota bacterium
TCGACGCCGGCCGCGTGCTGGTGCGCGGCAAAGGCGACAAGGAGCGCATCGTTCCGCTGGGGCGCTGCGCCCTCGAGGCGCTGGAGTGCTATCTGCGCGAGGGAAGGCCGCATCTTGAGCGCATCAGTTCCGCGCGCCGCGCGCGCGCCCACATCCCCTCCCATGAGCGCGCCCGCATGTTCCTCTCCCTGCATGGCATGCCGCTCACGCGCCAATGGGTGTGGCGGCTGGTCAAGAACGCAAATCGCTCCACCAGCCCCCACGGTCTGCGCCACAGTTGCGCCACGCATATGGTGGAACACGGCGCCGATCTGCGCAGCGTGCAGACCCTGCTCGGCCACGCCGACATCTCGACAACGCAGGTTTACACGCACCTGGCGCTCGGCCGTCTGAAGGCGGTGCATCGCATGCACCACCCGCGCGCGGCGCATCGCCCCGCGCAGTTGCAGGCGGACGCCGCGGCGCGGACCGGCCCTCAGCCCGAACCGCGGCCCGCTTCACGGCCTGGGCCGCAACTCGTCAAGCGGACCGCCCCCGCGCCTGCCCACACTCCCACCCCCAGCGAGCATCAGTCATGACTGCCGCCGCTCCGCCCGCCCGCCCGCCGGCTGCATCCATCGGGAGCCTGGTTGACGCCTACCTGCGCATGCTGGCCAATGAGCGCGGCGCCTCGGCACACACGCTCCGCGCCTACCAGCGCGAACTGCACGGCTTTGCGGCCTGGATCGAGGAACGCGGCGCGGTGCCGGAGGTGGAACGGATCGAGCACACCGACATTCGCGCCTACCTGGCCACGCTCTACGATCGCGGCCTGTCCAAAGCCTCCGCGGCGCGGGCGCTTGCCGCCATCCGCAGTTGGTTCAAGTGGCTGGCGCGCAACAAATACGTGCAGCAGAATGCAGCCACGCTCGTCTCTACGCCGCGCCTGCCCAGGCGCCTGCCTCGCGTCCCCTCCATCGAGCAGATGAATCGTGTGGTCGACTCGGTGCGCGACGATGCCGCCAGTTGGCCTGCGCGGGACCGCGCCATTCTCGAGATGCTCTACGGCTGCGGCATTCGCAACGCCGAGCTCACGGGTCTCAACCTCGACGACATTCACTGGGCCAACGAGGCGATTCTGGTGCGCGGCAAAGGACAGAAGCAGCGCTACGTTCCTCTGGGAGACGCCGCCGCCGATGCCCTGCGCGCCTACCTGTCGGAGCGCGAGGCCCTCGTCGCCGCGGCCGGCCTTGATCATCCCGTCCGCACCTCGGCGCTCTTTGTGAATCTGCAACTGCGCGGACTTGCCCGGGGCGGCGAAGCCCGCCTCACCACCCGCAGCGTGGGCCGGATCGTCAAGCGCATTGCCATTCTGCGCGGACTTCCCTCCGACGTCCATCCGCATACCCTGCGCCATGCCTTCGGCACGCATCTGCTGGAAGAAGGCGCCGACCTGCGCGCCATTCAGGAGTTGCTGGGGCACGAACGCCTCTCCACCACCCAGCGCTACACCCAGCTCACCACCGCGCAGTTGGCCGAAGTCTACGATCGGACGCATCCAAGGGCCAAGTAAAGGAAGACTGGCAAGCGCGGAAAACCCTACGTCGAGTAATCCGCATTGATGTGGATGTACTCATGCGTCAGGTCCGTGGTCCAGAAAACGCACGCGCCGCTGCCCTGATGCAATTCGATTGCGATCGCGAACTCGCGCTGCGAGATATAGTGATGAGCGGCAGCCTCGTCGAAACAGGGCGCGCGGCCGCCGTCGCGGCAGATCGCCAGCCCGCCGAAATCGATGTCGATGCGATCGGGATCGATGGCTGCCCCGGAGTAGCCAATCGCCGCCATCAGCCGTCCCCAGTTGGGATCGCAGCCCGCCCACGCTGTCTTCACCAGCGGCGAGTGTGCAATCGCCTTGGCCACGCGCAGCGCATCGGCATCGCTGGCAGCGCCTTGAATGCGCAGCTCGACCACATGGGTCAGACCCTCGCCATCGGCCACCACCTGCCGCGCCAGCGATGTGCACACCTCCCGAAGAGCCTCTGCAAACGCAGCATCGCCCGTGCCGATCCGTACCCCGCTCGCCCCTGATGCCAGCAGCAGCACCGTGTCGTTGGTTGACGTGTCTCCGTCCACCGAGATGCGGTTAAAGCTCACTTCCACCGCGGAACCAAGATAGGTCTTCAAATCCGCGGGATCGATCTCCGCATCGGTCAACACATACACCAGCATCGTGGCGTGCGGCGCCAGTTGGGGATGAATCATGCCCGAACCTTTGCCGAATGCCGCCACGCGCACCACGTGGCCCGCGGATTCCACGCGCGCGCATGCCAGCTTCTCCACCGTGTCCGTGGTCAGAATCGCCCGCGCCGCATCGTGAAAATGGGTTATATCCGATCCAAGCTGCCCCGCCAGATCCGGAAGCACCGCCGCAATCTTCTCCGCGGGCAGCGGAACGCCGATGATGCCCGTCGACGAGGGAAACACCTCTTCGGCGCGGCACGCAAACGTCTCCGCCGCGGCCGTGCAGGTGGCGCGAGCCGCCGCAAGTCCCGCCGCGCCGGCCGCGCAGTTCGCATTGCCCGCGTTGATGGCCACCACGCGCACGCGGCCGCCGGTTGCCTTCAGATGCTCCTTGTCAACGATCAGCGGCGCGGCGGTCACTCGGTTTGCGGTAAAAACCGCGGCCGCGCTCGCCGGCGCATCGGCAACAATCAGCGCTAGATCCGGCCGGCCGCTCGCCTTCAGGCCCGCTTTGCCGGCTGCAAATCGAAATCCGTGAGGAATGCTGTCTTGAGATAGGTTGCTCATGGCGCAGACCCATTTAATCTAGCAGGTAAGGGCGGAAAACGCGTATCAAAATGGAAACCATCGAGACCGGCTCCGAATTTCTCGAACTGCGCCAGGTCAATGTCGCGCGCGGCGACCGCGTCGTGCTTCACGACGTCAACCTCAGCATTCGCACCGGCGAGCATGTTGCCATTCTCGGCCCCAACGGGTGCGGAAAATCCACACTCATCCTCGCCATCACCTGCCAGATCTACCCCATCGTGCAGCCAGGCATGCGCGTCCGCATCTTTGGCCGTGAACGCTGGGATCTGACCCAGTTGCGCCGTCACTTCGGCATCGTCAGCGCAGGACCGATGGGCGCCGAGCTGCCCGGTGAGCGCACCGCCGTCACCTCCGGCCTCGACGCCGTGATCGCCGGCTTCTTCTCCGCATCCTCGTTGTGGCCCAATCTGCATGTCACCGACGCCATGCGGGACCGCGCCCGTGAGGCCCTCGAGCGGATGGAAGCAACCAGGCTGGCCGCGCAACACGTCGGCACCATGTCCGCCGGCGAAAAACGCCGCATCCTTATCGCGCGCGCCCTCGTCCACCGGCCTCGGCAGCTCCTTCTCGACGAGCCCTCGAACACGCTCGACCTGGCCGCGCAGCGCGAGTTGCGCGAGACCCTGCGCAGCCTTGCGCGCGAGGGCACCGGCCTCGTGATGGTGACACATCACCTCGGCGATATCCTCCCCGAAATCGAGCGCATCATCCTGATGCGCGACGGCCGCATCGTTGCCGATGGCCCGCGCCACGAGCTCCTCACCGAAGAACGTTTGAGTCAGCTCTTCCGCACTCCGGTGCGCATCGGCCGCGACGCCGAATGGCTGCACAGTTGGTAAAGCCGCGGGCGCGGACAAACCGCGCTGTTCCGCCTGCGATTGTGCTACCATGCGTGCAGCCGGACATTCCCCCCGGACCCTGACGCGGAGATCATTCATGCCTCGTTTTTCTCGCCGAGATTTCCTGAAGTCCAGCACCGCCGCAGGCGCCATTGCCGGCCTCCACGGCGCGCCGCTTTTGGCCGAACGCGCCTCGGCCACCGACTGGGTCGACCTGGGTAGCTCCGGCGTCAACGTCACCCGTCTCGCCTTCGGCACCGGAACCCACGGCGGATCGGTGCAGCAGCAACTCGGCCAGCAGGAGTTCACCCGGCTGGTCCACTACGCCTATGATCACGGCATTCGCTTCTTTGAGACCGCGGAAGCCTACGGAGCGTCGCAGCAGATGCTCGGCGTGGCCCTCAAAAGCCTCCCCCGCGACAGCTACCGGCTCATGACCAAGGTGGAGACCACCAACTACCCCGACCCGTCGAAGAAGCTCGACGAGCTGCGCCAAAACAGCGATGCCGACTACTTCGATATCGTGCTGCTGCATGTCCAGTCCAGCGCAACCTGGCCTGTGGACAGCCTGCGCTGGCAGGACGCAATACTCGAAGCTCAGGCGCGCAATACCATTCGCACCCACGGCGCCTCGGTCCACGGGTTGGAGGCGCTGCGGCAGGTTCCCGGCAACAAATGGCTCAACGTCGCCATGATCCGCATGAACCACAAGGGCGTGAAGATGGACAACGAAACCAACAGTTGGAACATGCCCGGCGATGTGAGCGAGGTTGTATCGCATGTCCATCAGGCGCGCGCCGCCGGAATGGGCATCATCAGCATGAAGCTGATCGGCGAAGGCGCGTTTACCGACCGCTCCGACCGCCAGCAGGCCATGCGCTTCGCCTTCCGCCATGCAGGCGTTGACAGCGTTACAGTCGGCTACAAAAACACCAACGAGATCGACGAAGCCATCGACAACCTGAACCTCGCCCTCGCATAGGGTGTATCGACCGGGTTCCCTGCCCGCTCGCATCGCGCCTCCCGTGCCCGCGCCTGTCCGCGGCTCGAACGCGATGGGCTGTGGAATGGCCCCGTTCGCAGCAGCGCAAACCCGGCCGTCAAAAAACTGGAATCCGGCTCGCGACGCTTCCCCGCCTCCTGCGATACGCTGAAAACGCGGACTTGATACCGCAATCTGTCTGCTTCAAGGGGATTGCATGACCTGGCTGATTCTGCTTTTAGGTGCCGTGGTGGGCGCGTTTTCGGGAGTTGTTGGCATTGGAGGCGGCATCCTCTTCGTGCCGGCTCTGGTCTGGATGCTTGGCATGGATCAGCATCGCGCGCAGGGCACCTCGCTTGGCGCTCTTCTGGCGCCCGTGGGCCTGTTTGCCTTTTGGGAGTATTACCGCGCCGGCAACGCAGACATTCGCGTGGCCGCTCTGCTGGCCGCGGGTTTCGCCGTCGGCGCATACTTCGGAGCCGTCTGGGCGCAGGCCATTCCCGATGTGTACTTGCGGCGCATCTTTGCCGCCTCGTTGATCATCGTAGGCGTCCACATGTTCTTCCAGCGTTGATTGCAGATCGCGAAGGGCCGGCGGCCGCCTCGGCAATCGCTCCCGTTGCGCGCCGCTGACCGCGCCATCCGCAAGGTTGCATCCAGCCAACTTGTCCGCCATAGCCAATCCTTGGTGGCCCCGGAGGGATTCGCCCCCACAACCAAGGAATGATAAGTTCAGATCTAACGCG
>JAKCDN010000228.1 GCA_021841795.1 Acidobacteriota bacterium
TCCCGCCGACGAGCAGAAGCTCGACACCGCGCGCATCCAGAAAGCCATCGACAGATGCGGCAAGGGGCGCGCCGTCATGCTCCACGTCGACGGCGCCAACGACGCCTTCCTCAGCGGCCCGCTGCACTTGAAGCCTGACGTCACCCTCATGGTCGGCCTCGGCGTCACCCTCTACGCCTCCCGCGATCCCGCTCTCTTTGCGGTCTCGCCCGGCAGTTGCGGCATCGTCAGCCACGGTGGCGGCCGCGGATGCAAGCCCCTCATCTCCGTCGAGCGCGCGCCCAACTCCGGCATCATGGGCGACGGCGTCATCGACGGCCGCGGCGGCCAGGCCATGCTCGGCTCGGACCGCTCCTGGTGGGATCTCGCCCAGCAGGCCCGCGACGGCGGCGGCCAGCAGGTGCCTCGCCTCATCGTCGCCAATGACTCCAACAACTTCACCCTCTATCGCATTACCCTCAGAAACTCGCCCAACTTCCATGTCACGTACAACCACGGCGACGGTTTTACCGCCTGGGGCGTCAAGATTGACACCCCGCGCCGCATCGCCGACTCCGCCCACCCGCTCTCGCGTAATACCGACGGCATCGATCCCGGCGACGGCGCGAAAAACGTGACCATCACCCACTCGTGGATCCGCGACGGCGACGACGATGTGGCCATCAAGGGCGGGCCGGGCGGCGCCACCAACATGACCATCAGCCACGATCACTTCTACTGGGGGCATGGCATGTCCATCGGCAGCGAAACCAACGGCGGCGTCAGCAAAATCCGCGTCTTCGATCTCTCTCTCGACGGCACCGACGCCGGCATCCGCATCAAGTCCAACGGCTCCCGCGGCGGCCTCACCCAGGACGTGGTCTACGACGACATCTGCATCCGCGACTCACCCAATCCCATCACCATGGACACGGCCTACTCCGCGGCCGGAACCCTGCAGGGCAGCTCGCCGCCCACCATGCGCGACATCCTGCTCCACAACGTCCGCATCAGCGGCGGCGGCCGCTTCACCTTCAACGGCTACGATCAGACCCACCGCATCGCGGCCACGCTCAATGGCGTGCAGATCGCCGACGAGGCCAAATACGCCTACGTCCTCAAGCATGCCGATCTCACCCTCGGGCCGGAGCCCACCAACCTCCAGTTGCCCGCGGGCGAGGATGCCTCCGTCAAGGGTGCGCCCGTTGAAGGCAACCCGGCCTCCTGCGCCGACAAGTTCGAGCCTTTTCCGCACTGATGCGGCGCTGCGGCTCGCCCGCGGCCGAGCGCCCGCGTCCGGCCTCTTGCGTCGCGATCTCTTGTGCCCTGTCGAGAGCGGTTCCTGCGGGACTGTCGATCTCATCAATGATGTGGGGTGTGGCCTTCTCGCAAGCAAAAGGCCACGTGCGTGCGTGCCCCCGGCTCACATCGATTCGGGAACCGCTCCGGCCCGCAGCCCGCCCGGTCCTTATGCCGCCTGCTCGCCCTTCAGTTGTTCCGCCTGGTAGTGCGCGATCAGCGCATCCACAATCGGATGCAGCCGTCCCTGGATCACCAGGTCCAGCTGGTGCAGTGTCAGCCCGATGCGGTGGTCCGTCACGCGGTTCTGCGGAAAGTTGTACGTGCGGATCTTCTCGCTCCGGTCGCCCGACCCCACCATCTGCTTCCGCTCCTTGGCCAGCTCGGCGTGCTGCTTTTCCATCTCCATCTCATAAAGCCGCGCCCGCAGCACCCGCATGCCCTTCTCGCGGTTCTTGATCTGCGACTTCTCGTCCTGGCAGCTCACCACCGTGTTGGTCGGCAGGTGCGTAATCCGCACCGCCGAGTACGTCGTGTTCACTGACTGGCCGCCCGGCCCCGACGAACAGAACGTGTCGATGCGGATATCCTTGGCCTCGATCTTGATGTCCACCTCCTCGGCCTCCGGCAGCACCGCCACCGTGATCGCCGAAGTGTGCACGCGGCCCTGCTGCTCCGTCGCCGGCACCCGCTGCACGCGGTGCACCCCGCTCTCCCACTTCAGTTGCGAGTACACCCGGTCCCCTTCGATGATCGCGATCACTTCCTTGTAGCCGCCAATGCCCGACTCCGACAGCGACAGCACCTCCACCTTCCATCGCTTCTGCTCGGCAAACCGCGTGTACATCCTGAAGATCTCGGCAGCAAACAGCGACGCTTCGTCGCCGCCCGTCCCGGCGCGGATCTCCAGAATAATATTCTTCTCATCGTTGGGATCCTTCGGCAGCAGCAGCACCCTCAGCTCATCCTCCAGCGCCGCCGCGCGCGGCTCCAGCGCCGCAATCTCCTCCTGCGCCATCTGGCGCAGATCGGCATCGCTCTCCTGCAGCATCTGGCGCGCATCGCTCAGCGCCGCCCGCACCTGCTTCATCTCCCGGAACTTCTCCACCGGCGATTCGATCTCGCGCAGCGCCTTGGCCGTCTTCTGATACTTCTCGTGGTCGTTCAGCACCTCCGGCAGCGCAAACTGCGCCTGCAGCTCGTTGTAGCGGTGTTCCATCTGTTCCAGACGGTCAAGCATGTGTGCCCTCCGGGCTCTCAGGTTGTGGACAGGTTGATCGCAGTGGAATGGGCGCGGAAACAATGCATGCGGCGGGCGCCGCTAGAGCAGGGCCGGGATGGGCTCGCGGAGGGTCATTGCTGTGTTTATTTTAACGCGAAAGAGGGTTTGCTTCAGGCGGAGCCGCAGCGAATTCTGGGGCGCGCTCGCAGTCCGCCGCGCTGCTTGGACCGCCGCATCGGGTGGCCGCGCGTAAGCTCGTGACCATCGGCTTCAGACCGATTGCGTTTCTCCATGAGCCTTTTTGATTCCGCGGCTTACATGCCGCCCTTGCCCAGCAGGATGCCGATCCCGTACGTCACCGCGCCTTCCACCGCGCCCACAAGCGTCATCTCCAGCCCCGACGACCACCACGATCGCACCGTGATCAGCGACTTTGCCGCGCCCACCGCAAAGTGCGCCGCCAGCGAGACAATCGCCGCCGCCACCACCGCCGGCAGCCCCTGCATAAAGAAAAACGGAATCACCGGAATGATCGCCCCCACCGCCGTGGACAGCGCCCCCGACGTCGCCGACACCATCGGATTCGACAGCGCCTCTTCGCTCGTCCCCAGCCGTTCGGCCGCCAGCGCGCGCAGCAGTTGGTCCGGGTCGCTGGCAATGTGGTTCACCATGTGATGCGCGTCCTCTTCCGGAAGTCCCTTCACCTGGTAGTACAGCGACAGCAGCTCGCGCGCCTCCGGCCCGTTCATCTGGATGGCCTCGCGCTCGCGCGCAATCTCCGCGTGGTAGATCTCCCGTTCGCTCTTGGCCGCCAGATACGCCCCCGAACCCATTGAAAGCGCCGACGCAATCATCCCGGAAAGCCCCGCCAGCAGCACGTACTTCGGATTTCCCGCCGTCGCGCCCGACACTCCCGAGACGATCCCGAAGATCGCCCCCAGGCCGTCGTTCACCCCGTAAATCGCATCTCCAATCCACGCCCCCGGCTGCTTCCGGCCCTGGTTGCGCTTGTCCAGCATCTCTTCGAGCACTGCCTTCGCGTCGATCTTCGGCGCGCCTGCCGGTGCCTGATAGTGCCCGCGGATCAGCGACCCCAGCTCCCGGTAGTGATCCTTCTCGTCCTGGATCACATGCTCCAGAATCGCAACCGATCCCTGGTCGCCCAGCGCCTTCAGTTGTTCTCCGTAGCGCGCAATGTCCCGGCTCTCTTCAATCTCCAGCCGGCGCAGCGCCAGCCTCATCCCTCCGGCCCGCGTGGCCAGCGAGTCCGCCTGCCCGCCCGGTCCGCCGCTGTAAACCGGCTGCGTCCCGCCCAGCTCCTTGATGCGTCCTTCCCACAGCATCGCGTGCTCGATCTCCGCCTGCGCCAGGTGCCGCAGCACCTGCGCGCGCACTGGATCGCTGTCCCGGTCCGCCAGCGCCGTATAGGTATGGAACCCTTCCATCTCGGCCTGCCAGTTGCCCTCCAGCGCCGCCAGAATCTTCTTCGTCCTGGCGCCGTTCGTCATCGCCATCGGCATCGCTTTACCTCGCTTAGCAAAAGAATAATGGATGTCGTGCCCCGCCGCCGCGTCCCGGCCGCGCCTCAGCCGCGGCCGCCGGACGCCTCGCGCCGGGGCTTTCATCGCCCTCCCGCGGGCAGCGCGCGCGGCGTCTTCCGCCCGCCGCTCCCCGCTCAGCGCTCCTGCGCCCGCGCCTGCTCCAGGGCCTTGGCATACTTCCAGTGAATGTAAAACGAGTGGTGCGCGTGCTGCAGCAGTCCCGCGCGCCCGTCCAGAAATCCCAGCCGGAAAATATAGTTGTACACGAACGTGGCCGCCGGATTCAGAATCCCGTTCCACGCGATCCACAGCCACGGGTGGCGTTTCGCCCCCTCGGCGCGGCCCGCCGCCACCAGCGCCCCGGCCGCAATCGAGCTATAGCGGTTCATGTGCTCCACATAATCGTTCAGCGTGGGATAGCAGTGGTGGATCAGGTGCCCACGCAGCTCTCCGGCCCGCTCCTCGCCCGGCCCCAGCATCTGCATGGTCTCGTGCACCGCCCGCTCGGCAAAGCGCGCCGCGCCGCGCTCAAACAGCCGCAGCTTCGGGTCCGGCCAGTATCCGCCATGGCGCAGCGGCCGGCCCAGAAAGTGGTTCAACCGCGGAATCCGATACGCCCTCGCCGCCGGCTTCTGCGCCAGCAGCGCCGCGATCTCCCCGGCCAGCTCCGCGCTCACCTCTTCATCGGCGTCCAGTGACAGCACCCACTCCCCGGTCGTCTGCTCGATGGCCGAGTTCTTCTGCGCCGCAAAACCCTTCCACGGCTCCTCGATCACCCGCGCCCCGGCCGCCCGCGCCAGCTCCTGCGTCCCGTCCGTCGAGCCCGAGTCAACCACCACAATCTCCGTCGCCCACTGCACGCTGGCCAGGGTGCGCGGCAAGTTCGCGGCTTCATTCTGCGTAATCAGCGCCACCGAGAGCGTCTTCGGCATCGAGAAAAAGAATACAGGGAGCAGCCGCCGCGCCCCTACCGCCCGTCGTCAAACGCCGCCTCCACCTCCGCCCACTCCTCCGGGCTCAGCCTCAGCTCCGCCGCCGCCACGTTCTCCTCCAGATGCTCCACCTTCGACGTCCCCGGAATCGGCAGCAGCACCGGCGAGCGCTGCAGCAGCCACGCCAGCGAGAGCTGTGCGATCGTGGCCCCGTGCCGCGCCGCCACGTTTTGCAGTCCCCGCGCCGCCGGGTGGTCGGCCTTCAGCATCTTGCCCCCCGCATACGGATACCACGGCAGAAAACCAATCCCCCGCCGCTCGCAATAGCGCAGCGTCTCCTCATGCCGCCGGTCGGCCAGGGAGTAGCGGTTCTGGATGCTCACAATCGCC
>JAKCDN010000004.1 GCA_021841795.1 Acidobacteriota bacterium
GCGCGGGCAGAGGCTTGCCGGCGCGGGAGTAACGGAGCCGCCACTCCGCCACCGATGTAAGGATGCCATCGACCAGGGCTCGGATCGCCACCACGGTCCACGGCATAAGGGCGAGCAGCATCACCACCAGGTAGTACCAGAACGGCTGAATGTGCTGGTAGCGGTCGGTTGCAAACCGCTGCAGGTTGTGCTCGAGGAAAAATTCGCGGAAGAAGGTGGGGTTCTGGTGCTGCACGGCGATGAACCAGGGCAGCACGATGGCCAAGTAGAGGACAATACCGGGCCACCACAAGGAACGGCGAAGAATGCCCCACTCCTTGCGTAGAAAAGCAAAGGCCGCGACGATGAGCAGGGCAAGAAAGGGCGCTACGGGGCCTTTGGCGAGCGTGGCAAGGCCGGTGAAGAAATAGATGTCGTAGAGCCAGAACTTGGAGCCGGTCTCGTACCAGGCATACCAGCCCAGCAGACCGATGGCGAGCGGGGCGGCCAACTGCATGTCAGTCGATGCGCCGCGGGCAAATGCCAGGATGCCGGCGCAGGCCACGGTGATCAGGGCCGCATCGAGATGCCCCCCGGGGCGGAATCGCTTCATATGCAGGTAGATGAGCGCCACCATGATGAAGGCGAAGGTGGCAGAGGGCAGGCGCGCACTCCAGTCGTGCACGCCGAAGTCCTGAAACAGAAACATGGCCCGCCAGTAGTAGAGCGCGGGCTTCTCCAGCCAGGGCCGGCCGTAGAGGTACGGGGTGACGCAGGCGCCGAGATGCCCCTTCAGGGTGTGCGAGGAGTCAAAACGCACCAGCATCTCGTGCGCGATCTGGGCGTAACGCGGCTCGTCGGCGCCCACGAGGCCCAATCCGTCGCCGCCCAGAATGGGCGTGAGCCCGTACAGGAGAAAAAAGATGGTGAAAGCGAGAAAGACCGAAACTTCAAGGACGGTGCTGCGGCGGGGCACAAGTCTGCGCCAGGGCGCGGTTCCAACTGGGCTCAAAGGTGCTGCTGGATTTCCCATCTCTGCCATTTCTTTGAGGAGCGCGCTCCTGCGCATTCCTTTCGGACTTGGTCTCCGTATTGACGCAGGACGGATGGAGGAGGGCCCGGACCCGCTAGCCTAGATTACCGCCACCAGGCGGACGCGTTGCAGCAACACAACAGGGTCTAGGCTATCAGATTCCCCCTGGGTGTCCGCTGCCGAGAGCTGCGATCATGCTGCGACGGGAGGATTTCCCCGTTGGCCGCGAAGGCGCCGCGCAGCTCGGCCAGAACCCGTTTGACCGCGCGCGCGAGCGGCCCTTCAAGGGTGCAGCCGGAGGCGTTATGGTGTCCGCCGCCGCCCATGCGTGCCGCCACTGCCGCTACATTCAACCCGCTCTTGCTGCGGAGGCTGACGCGCACTTCACCGTCGGGCAGCTCACGCAGAAAGCCTACGGCATCGACACCGGCCATGCCGAGCGCCACGCCCACAATGCCCTCGCAATCCTCTTCGGTGGCCCGTGTGCTCTGCATGTCCTTGTGGGTCACCGTAAGCCAGGCAATCCGGCCCTGGCGGCGAAGACGGCGCAACGCGGCGCCCAGCAGGAGCAGCTTGGAGGGTGGCGCGGAGAAATAGATGTCGCGGGCAATGGCCACGGGGTCGGCACCCGCCGCCACCAAATCGCGCGCCAGCGCGAAGGTCGACTCGCGCACGTTGCCGAAGCAAAATCCCCCCGTATCGGTCAGCACGGTGGCGTAGATGCATTGCGCCATGAGCGGCGTGATGACAGCGCCTGCAGCCAGCGCCAGCCGGTAGACCATCTCTCCCGCGCTGGCCGCCTCCCGATCGATCCAGTTCACGGGCGCGAACGCGACGCCCGTCACATGATGATCGATATTCACCAGAAAATACTCTTCCAGCCCGCGCAGCCGCGTACGTTCCGTACCGTCGCACTCCAGCACGATCGCGGCATCGTAGGGACCGCGCACGCGCAGCCGCGACTGAATGGCATCTACGCCCGGCAGTTGCCGGCAGTAGAGCGGAATGCGATCGGCGGCCACTAGGTCAGCGCGCTTGCCCATCTGCCGGAGCATCATGCCCAGCGCCAGCATGGAGCCGACGGAATCGCCATCGGGCCGCGCATGCGAGCAAACCAGGAACCGCCGGCCGCGGCGCAGAACTTCGAGAACCGCTGCCAGGGAGGGATCGTCGATGACGCCGGGGGTCTGCCTGAGGACGGTGCTGGATGCCCGCGAATGCGCGGCGGTCCCGGAGCGCAGCCCGGATTTTGCGGGGATCGTGCTCATGCCGTTAACGCAGCGGCGCTTCCTGTTCCGGGGAAGATGCCTCGTCCGAGGAGCCCGGTTGGGAAACAACTGCCGCTGCCGCTGCCCGCCGCGCGGCGGCACCGGGCTTGCGCGTGCGGCTCATCAGCTCTTCAATACGGGCCTGGAACCGCCCCGAGCGATCGACGACAAAGCTGAGCTCGGGCACATGGCGCACTCCCATACGCTCTCGCAACTCGTGACGGATAAATCCCTTGGCAGCTTCCAGGCCCGCCAGGGTGTCGGCTTCAGCCTTGGCTACGTCCTTAACGTTGCTGTCCACAGCGACGTACACGCACGCCGACTTTCCGCCCGGATTCAAGGCCACCTCGCTGACATGACAGAAGTCGATGCGCGGATCGGAGAGCTCACCTTCGATCAGGACGTCAATCTCCTCGCGCAAAGCCTCTGCCACTCGATCCTGATGATGTTTGCGCGCTCGATGCTCCGGCATGGCTCCCTCCTATCTCTGCCCGAGACCCCGCTGCGCAAGGCAGCAGTTCCGGCCCAGTTAAACTCTTCAGCATAGCAGAGCATGACCGAGCCGGCAGTGCGGGGCGGCATCGGTCACGAACTGCAAATCTTTCATGGCACGCCGGCGAGCCCTGCCGCCGAGGTGATTCCGGGATGCCACCTGCGGAGACGCGGTGGCGCTCGGCGCTCGTCCGGCCGTTGCGAGATCCGCGGCCCCAACATGCGTGGGGCCGGGACAGGATCAACGGGATACGATCAGGCGACCTGGCTGGCCCGGGCCTGATTCGGGCGCACCCGATACTTTGTGGAGGTGACGGTCAGGGTACGCTCGATCTTCTTGAGCGCATGCGCCTCGTCGGGAGCGGCAAAGGTTGACGCCACGCCACGACTGGCGGCTCTGCCGGTTCTGCCGACGCGATGCACAAAGTCTTCGGCTTCCCTGGGCAGGTCATAGTTCACGACGTGGGCAACGTCAGCAACATCGATTCCCCGCGCCACGACATCGGTTGCCACCAACACGCGATGGCGGCCCTCGGCGAATCCGCGCAAGGCGGAGCTGCGCTGCGATTGCGACCGGTCACCGTGAATGGGCGCAGCAGCGAAGCCGGCACGCGATAAACGCCGCGCGACGCGATCGGCTCCATGCTTGGTCCGCACGAACACCATGAAGCTGCCGTCGCTCGATCCGAGAAGATGCTCGAGCAACTCCTGTTTCTTGTCGACGGGCACCTCAAAGGTTTGCAGCTTCACATTGGGCGAGGGCTTCAACTCCGTACTGATATCGATGCGCACCGGGTTATTGAGGTAAAGACTGGCCACGTCACGAATTGCCGGGCTCAGCGTGGCGGAGTAGCAAAGCGTCTGGCGATTCTGCGGCAGAAGCGCGGCAATGCGGCGGATTGCCGGCTTGAAGCCCATGTCCAGCATGCGGTCCACTTCATCCAAAACCAGCATCTTGACGGCGCTCAGGTTGACGAGCCCGCGGGTCAAGTAGTCTTCGAGACGGCCCGGAGTCGCAACGATCAGGCGCGCTCCCTTGCGGATAGAGGATAATTGGGGGCCTTCCGCGAGGCCGCCGCAGACCAGCGCGGCTTTGGCCTGGCCCTGGGTAAGATTTCGCCACGCCTCCAGCACCTGCATCGCGAGTTCGCGCGTGGGCAGGAGCACCAGGGCCTTGCTGTCGCCGGCGTCCGCCTCCATGCGCTCGATAAGGGGAATGAGAAAGCTGAGTGTCTTGCCGGTACCCGTCTGCGCTGTCGCCAGCACGTCGCGTCCCTCCATCGCGGGAGGCAGGGCTGCGGCCTGGACGGGGGTGGGATGGATAAAATTCGCATTGGCCAACTGCCGCTGCATTTTCGGTGAAAGCTGTAATTCTGAAAAGAGTTTCAATTGATTCCTGTTTGCACCTCAGCCGCGGAGATTCCATCCTCCAGAATCCACTCTGGAATTCATCCATGGAATCGACCGCGCGGATGCAGCCGCTGCATTCCCTGCCGCTGCCCGAAAATCGTTTCGAGCCACGCAGGAAATCTTCACTATTTATTTATGCGGAAAACCCTGGGGCGCTTGCCCCAAACAATTTGAGATTTGCCACACCTATCGCGTCTTCGACTGCGTTACGCCATCGCGTTGCAGTCTGGTCCGGCCAGTCACCATAAGCGGTGAAACCTTGACATCAATGGACCATTACGCTGAGGGGCCTGGGGAAATTACCTGGTGGACGGTCTGGCGGATGCGGGCAAGAACGGCTCACAACCAAACAACTGAGCGTGTCTTGATGATAACACAGCGTGTTTTGCGCGCGGTCCGGGGATATCCATCGTGCGTTCTCCGCATCCTGCGCGCCGAAAGAAGACCGGGCGCAAGCCCCCGGTCAAGTGCACGGCCTGCCGCAGAGGGGTGCGCGAGAACTCCGTTATGGCGCTCATGCAACCTCAATGGATTCCAGGACTGCCGGCATCGGATCCATCCTGCGCATTTTTAGGGAGCGGGAATGGGGCGCGATATGCAATGGCTCTGGAGAACAAAAGCGCCCCGGCGCCATGCTGCCGGCTGTACGCAAGGGAGAGCCGACAAGGCATTCCCACCACTTATAACTTGCAAAATGCAAGTAAACTCTCTACGATGCTCTGATGGCGCGAAAGTTGAAGGCCGGTCCCCGTTCGGGCTGTCCGGTGAGCATGTCGCTCGATCTGCTCGGCGACCGCTGGTCGCTGCTGATCGTGCGCGACGTAATGGTGCGCGGCTACCGCACCTTTCGCGAGTTCCAGCAATCCGGCGAGGGCATTGCCACCAACATCCTAGCCGACCGTCTGGACAAGCTGGAACAGGGCGGCGTCCTGGCCCGGGAGCGGGCAGCCGATGACGGACGCAGCACGCACTACCGGCTGACGCCGAAGGGGATAGCACTGGCTCCGGTGCTGCTGGAGCTGCTGATCTGGGGCGCGCGGCACGAGCCGACCGATGCGCCCTGCGCGGTGATCGATCAGATGGAGCAGGACCGCGCGGGCGTGCTTGCAGAGACCTATCGACGCTGGGAACAGCGCGATCCCGTGCCGCTGCTGCCGCCGTTCAAGACCGGCAAAAAGACGCATGCAAGACCCAATTCCCCGAAAGGACGAAACAAGCGATGAAGGTGAATCTTTATCTGAACTTTCCCGGCACGTGCGCCGAGGCGCTCGCTCTCTACGCGAGGCATCTGGGCGCGCAGACCCAGATGCAAGCAACCTATGAAGAGATGGCGGCTCATGGCGGGCCACTGAACGTTCCAGCCGGCCTGACGAGCAAGAGCATTCTGCACGCGCGCTTCAAGATCGGCGACGCTCTCATGATGGCCAGCGATGGTCCGCCGGAGCGCGTCCAACCCATGCGCAGCGCCTACATCACGCTTTCAGTGAACAGCAACGACGAGGCCCAGCGCATCTACGATGCCCTGACCGAAGGGGGCGAGATTTTTATGCCTCTGGGGGAGACCTTTTTTGCGCATCGCTTCGGCCAGTTCCGCGACAAGTTCGGCATCAACTGGATGCTGATTCACGAGAAGACCGCGCCGGAGCAGGACTGAGAAGGCGGCGGCGGTTTGCGCGCCGGCCGACGCACTCCAGGAATCCTGGCGGGGCCAAGCCGGCCGGGGCCGGACGCGCGGGCATGCACGCAATCACATCTTCAGGCCTGCCGATCTGTTAGCCTTGGTGCTTGCGAAATCTCGCAGCGGTGTGGTTGTTTATGGCCTTCCAGTTTTCCGGCTTTGATTTTCTGCATCTTGACGCGACCCTGAGCGAGGAAGAGCTGCTTGTCCGTCGCACGGCGCGCGAATTTGTCGACGCCAGCATTATGCCTGTGATCGAGGCGTGCTTTCGCGAGGCGCGTTTCCCGCGGGAGCTGGTCAAACCGATGGGCGAGCTGGGCTTTTACGGCGCCAACATGGAGGGTTACGGCTGCGCCGGAATGTCCAACGTGGAATACGGTTTCGTGATGCAGGAGCTGGAGCGCGGCGACTCCGGACTGCGCAGCTTTGTGAGCGTGCAGTCGGCGCTGGTCATGTATCCGATCTACACCTTCGGCAGCGACGAACACAAGAACGCCTGGCTACCCGCGCTGGCCGCGGGCGACAAGATCGGCTGCTTCGGGCTCACCGAACCCGGATTCGGCTCGAACCCCGCCGGGATGACGACCCGCGCCCGCAAAGCAGGCGACGAGTACGTCCTGAACGGCGAAAAGATGTGGATCACCTCGGGCACCATTGCCGACGTTGCGATCGTCTGGGCCCGTCTGGAAGATGAAAACGGCGTACTCGGCGAAGGCGCCGAAAGCGTGCGGGGATTTTTGGTGGAGACCGACCGGCGTGGATTTTCCGCCCCGGAGATTCACGGCAAATGGTCACTGCGCGCCTCGGTCACCAGCGGGCTTACGCTCGATGAGGTGCATGTGCCTGCCAGGAACCTGCTGCCCGGCGCGACCAGCCTCAAGAGCGCGCTCATGTGCCTGAATCAGGCGCGATATGGCATCAGCTGGGGCGCGATCGGCGCAGCCATGGATTGCTACAACACCGCGCTCAACTACGCCAAGACCAGAAAACAGTTCCGGAATCAGCCTATTGCCAGCCATCAACTGGTTCAGGAAAAGCTGGTGTGGATGGCGACGGAGATTGCAAAGGCGCAGATGCTCGCACTGCAGGTGGGCCGGCTCAAGGACGCCGGCACCGTGGGCCACCAGCACATCTCGATGGCCAAGCGCAATAACGTCTGGATGGCCCTTGAGTGCGCACGGCTGGCCCGGGACATTCTGGGCGCCAATGGCGTCACGGAGGATTATCCGATCATGCGTCACAGCATGAACCTGGAATCGGTGAAGACCTACGAGGGGACGCACGACATCCATACGCTGGTGATCGGGCAAAACCTGACCGGCATAGGAGCGTACTGAGGCCGGATCTCGCGATGCGCCTGGCGCAGATCGGCGGGTCATCCCGCTCAGAAAACCGGCGGACCGGCGCCGAAGGCAGCGCCGCAGCGCACGCTTGAAGCGGCTTCCAGGGCGGTGAGTTATCCGGCCCGGAACGTTGGGTCTACTTGGCCAGCCCGGCCCTGGATATGCGCTCGACCTGCTTCGAGTAGCGCCCCAGCAGCGCATTCCAGCGCACGATCGCAATATCCTGCAGCATGCGGAGGCCGTCTTTCAGGTAACTGATGCGCGTCCGCTCGTCGTGCGCCCAACTGACGGGCACCTCCTCGATGCGGTAACCGCGCTTGCGGGCGATGAAGAGGATCTCGGGATCGAAGCCCCAGCGCTCGATGGTCTGCAACTGGAAGACGATCTGTGCCGCGGTCCGCGTAAAGGCCTTGAAGCCGCACTGGGTATCGGCGTAGGGCAGGCCCATGATGAAGCGGGTTACGCCGTTGAAGCAGCGCCCGAAGAATTGACGATAAAGCGGCTGACGGATGGTCTGGCGAGCGCGTTCAAGCCAGCGCGAACCAATGGCGATATCCGCACCGGCTGCAATCGCCGCAAAGAGCCCATCCGCCTCTTCAATTGGAGCGGAGAGATCGGCGTCGGTAAACAGAACCACCTCACCGAAGGAATGCAGGACGCCGTTGCGGACGCTGTAGCCCTTGCCGTGGTTGCCTGGATTCTGGAGCAGCCGCACCTCGGGGTGATCCTGGGCAAAGGCGCGCACCAGGTGGGCCGTCTGGTCGCGGGAGCCGTCGTCGACGACTACCACCTCAGCACTCCAGCCACGGGCGCGGATACAGGCAACAACCGTCTGCAGCGCGTGCCCAATGCGCGCGGCCTCATTGTAGGCGGGGATCACGATGCTGTAGGACGGGTAAGGCATTGCGCTAACGACCATCATACCTTGGGCAACTTGATACGCTGTGAACTCGGCAACCGTTCGCAGGGGCGCTTTTCTCCAGACATCATAGCGCACCTGTCTCCAGCTCGCCGCGCCGCTGTTGCGGGCCAGGCAAATGCCCCAAATTGCTGATGTGCAAAGGCTAAATTCCCACAAGGGACTTGCTTTTTCGTGCGCAGGCGGGCAAAATCCGTTTATCCTTAATCGGGAGGATCAAACGAGATGACCAAAGCGGACCTTGTGGAGAAGGTGACAGCCCTGGGCGATCTGACCCGGCGCGACGGCGAAGTGATCGTGGAAACCATCTTCGGCTCCGTCATCGGCGCCCTTCAGAGCGGCGACAAGATAGAGATTCGCGGCTTCGGCTCATTCCGCATCCGCCAGCGCAACCCCCGTATTGGCCGTAATCCCAAGACCGGCGCGCGCGTAGAAGTTCCCGCCAAGAAAGTACCCTACTTCAAGCCGTCGAAGGAGCTGCGCGATCTGGTGAATCCCGGTGAGGCTGCAGCCAAAGCATCGTAGGAACCGAACCTCCGAGCGGCGCACTGCGCCGACAGGCAGCGGGGAAAAGGATCTGCCAGCCAACCCGGGCTGGAGTTCTGCGTGGAAGGGCTGAGACGCAGTTTGCGGATGGAGAGTAACCTGCCGGATGCCAGCCCCGACATCGCGGCAATTGCCACATCCTTTTGCAGGTATGGTGTTTCAGCTCATCGGGAGCGTCTCTTCCCTGCTCCACGCATACCGATCACCGCCATCATGCGTCCTGCGTGCCCCTGCGAAGCGCGATGCGAAAAGAACAGATCCCCCTGGCACTGAGTACAGCCGCCTACCACCTGGATCGCCGACGGCATCAGCCCGCTATCGAGCAACTGGCGGCGGTTGGCCTCCACAAGATCGGCATGCAGGCTGGGCCCAATGGGAGAATGACCGGGCGCTCGCTGGGTCAAGAACAACATCGGATACCTGGTTTTAATCGGGTCGGAGGCAAAGACCTCGTGGAAGAGCTCGCGCGCATAGTGAAACTGCGACTCAAATTCAGCGAGCACCTCTTCCCCCACGGCATAGCAGCATGCCGCAGCTCCCGGACCAATGGCGGCCATCAGGTCACCCGGCCGCGAGCCGTAGAGCAGGCGCATGCGCCCCACGCCGGTCTCCACAATCCGCTTTACCGTGCCACGCCAGCCGGCGTGGAAGGCCGCGACAATGCGCTGCCGGCGGTCAGCGACCAGCACCGGGATGCAGTCGGCAGTCTGCACGGCCAATAACAGGTCAGGATCGCACGTAATCTGGCCGTCAGCGCGGCGCGGCGTGGCGCGGTCCGCGTCTGCCTTTCCGGCATCGACCACGAGGTTGGAGTGGAACTGTTTCAGGGCAAGCACGGGGGTTGCCGCATTGCCTGTGATGGCTTCGGCGAGCAATCGCCGGTTTCCCAGGACTGTTGGTCTGGAGTCGGCAGCGGTAAGGCCAAGATTCAGCTCGCCTGGCGCGGCCTCAGGGCAGTAAGCGCGGCTCAATCCGCCCTTGCGGGTGCTGAAGCCGCAGCAAAGCCAGGGCAGATCCCAGCCCGGTATCGGCAGCCACTCCACGCCATTTGCGGCACGGCGCACAGCGGGGCGCGCAGGGCGCAATTCTTCCGGCGCCACTCCACCGGAACGCGCCCGGGAGCTGCCCGGGGAGCTGAGCCCACGCGGATTGCGCACCAATCCTGCCATGGCATAGAGGGTGTCGAGCGACTCCACGGCCGAAGCGTCGTAGATAGCAGATTTCGAGGAAAGCCGCATTACAGCTTTGATTTTATCGTCAACCTGGGCGGCAGCGAATCGTGCGTAGCGTGGTCCAGCCCGGCTCGGATCGAGAGGAATGCCGGCTCTCATCTGCAGGATTCGTCGTTATGGGCCGGTTTCCAGTCGTGGGACCAGGACTTGCGGCCCCGATGCCACAAGGCGGTCAACCCGCCCTGACGGTTGCCTGCGCAGCGCGCATGCAGCCGGACGACCGCAGACAGCATATGGGCCTACCTTCCGGTAGGCCCGCTCGAGAGGCAATTTTGGGAGGGATTCCAGGGGGGAAATTGGGAAGAGGTTCCGAAGAACCCTTGAGAGAGATGTTGCCTTGCTTTGGTGGGACGTCTTGGGGAAGCCTCTGCTGATTGATTAAATAGATGCCATATTCACAGAAAGGTTGCAAGCGTTTTGAGCAATGGCATTGCAAGAATCGCTCCGCGCGGACTGATCTCTGCGTGCATAATCTTCATAATAAGTCTGTTACCGCCATCACTGCCAACGGAATATTTATGGCGCACTTTTTATTGTCGATGCGCAAGTAGGCAACGGCCCGGGAGCAACCGACATCGAAGCGATGCGCTTTATGAACCGCTTTGTCTTCCAGGCGCGATGACTTTCGCGGCGTACGGTCAGGTCCGGGTTCGAATCTATTGCCACGCGCTGTTGCAGCGCCGGAAGCTGCGCATTTCGAACAGGAAGCTGTTGTATACTCGCAGAGCCATGCAAGTCTTTGTCATACTTCCCGCAGCGGGACTTGGAACCCGCATGGCGGGCCCACAACCCAAGCAGTTTCTGGCTCTGGCAGGCGTGCCGATCCTTATCCATTCGCTGCGGGCGTTTGTTGCGGCGCCGCGCGTCACCGCGATCTATGTGGCGGTACGCAAGTCCGAGATGGAGCGCGCCTCGGCGCAGGTGGCCGAATATGGATTCGCGAGTCGCGTTCACGTGGTTGAAGGCGGCGAGAAGCGGCAGGAGTCGGTGGCAAACGCGGTGAAGGCATTGCCCGCCCAGCCCGATGACATTGTTCTGGTCCACGATGCCGTCCGGCCACTTATTGACGCCGCAACCATCGAGCGCACGATCGATGCCGTCGTGGCGCAAGGCGCGGCCATCGTGGGCATGCCCGCGATCGACACCATCAAGCAGGTGGAGCGCACTGCGCATGGAGCGCTCATTACGGCAACGATCCCGCGTGAGTTCGTGGTGCAGGCGCAAACGCCGCAGGGTTTCCGCTACGGTTTGTTTGCCCAGGCTCTGGCCGAGGCTACGGCGGATGGGTTTGTGGGCACCGACGAGGCCTCATTGCTGGAGCGGGCCGGAATCCCCGTAGCCGTGGTGCACGGCTCTCAGGTTAATCTGAAGATTACCCAGCCTGGCGATCTGGAGCTGGCCGAATTCTATTTGAAACAGCGGAGTTAGCGGACCGCGGCCTGAGCCGACGGCAGAAGCACGCTGATTCGCGCGGACAAGTGAAGATGGGCAAGTCGGATATACGCATCGGTTTTGGCTACGACTCACATGAGTTCAAGCCCGGGGTGCCGTTGCGCATCGGCGGCATGACGCTCGACCACCCCCAGGGCCTGGCCGGCCACTCCGACGGCGACGTTCTGCTGCACGCCATTACCGACGCGCTGCTTGGCGCGGTGGCCGCGGGCGACATTGGCAGTTTTTTCCCGCCCGGCGATCCTCGCTGGAAGAACGCCGACTCCGCAATCTTTCTGAACCTGGCGCTCGAAGAGTTGCAGCACGCCGGCTATCGTGTCGTTAATGTCGATACCACGCTGATCCTGGCCGCGCCCAAGATTGCGCCGATCGCTCCGGACATGTGTACGCGCGTCGCAGACCTGCTGGGCGTCGAGGTGAACCAGGTGAGCATCAAGGCCAAAACGCCGGAGGGCCTGGGCCTGGACCATGTGGCGCAATGCCACGCTGCCGCGCTGGTGGAGCGCGTGCAGGAACCCGACGAACTGAAGAGCATGGAAGCGGTCATCGAAAGCCAGCGGCAACTGGAAGACGTAGTCGACGACCTGCTCGCCTCAGTGCACGGGGTTCCCAAACGGCGAGCCATTGCCACGATTTACGACACTGAGGACATCACCTAAGGGCAGGGATCGAGGTTACCGCCCCGGCCGTGTTAATGCGCCTGGAGGTGCGGGATCTGGTAGCGCAGAATCTGATCGTCCACCGTAAGCAGAGTCAGTGCTTCCAAGTGCGCCTGGGCCACAAGCAGGCGGTCGAATGGGTCGCGATGGTATGCGGGAAGCTGCCCGGCCCACTCCGCGTGTCGGACGGTAATCGGCAAGGACAAAAAGCCGTGTTCCTCGATCGCCTTTGCAGCTGAACCCGAAAAGGACAACTTCCCCGACGCGCGTTTGATAGCAATCTCCCAAACCGTTCCTGCGCTGATGTGAATCGGATTGGCAGGTGAAACGATTGCCGCGCGAAATGCGGCCGGCAAATTGGCGTCGTTCGTGTCCCACCAGATAAGAACTTGGGTGTCGAGCAGGAGATCCATCTGCTATAGCCCAAAGTCTTTCAAAATCTCTTCCGGCAAAGGAGCATCGAAGTCCGGCGCGATATAAGTTATTCCCATCACGTTTCGCCCCAATTTCCGCAACGCCTTCCTGGGCAGATTTACCCCCGTCAGGCGGGCCTTGGGTTTTCCCGCCTTAGCGATCAGAATTTCCTCGCCGCCCGCGGCGCGCTCCACGAGGTCGGAAAGGTGCGTCTTGGCCTCGTAGAGATTCACCTGCACTGGCTTGGAGGATTTCTTTGCCGGTTTCGAGATGGTGTTGGCAACCATAATCGTGATCCTGCGATCCATTCGCATGCATAAGAAGCAAGTTGGTCAAGTTGGTTAACCAAAGCACTTCACCAGTCTCGGTTGGCCTGGCGTCAGCCCGCTTGAGCAGGCCATAGGCGGTAGCCCAGGGCGCAAATTCTCATTGCGGAGCCCGGCATTTTTCTGTACCTTGGCTGCAAAAGTTATCCCGTTACTGTGGAGCGACCTCAATGAACCTACTGGCGGCATTTCTCCAAAGCGGAATGGACTCACCCGTCACGCATGAAGCCCTGATGATGTTTGGTCCTCTGGTGATGATCGCGGTCGTGATCGGGCTGGCAATCGTGCTCATCCCCTTCTGGTTTATCTGCAAGAAGGCGGGCTTCACGCCCTGGCTCACGCTGCTGAACCTGATCCCGATGGGCGGATTGGTGCTGATCTACGTGCTGGCCTTTGCGCAGTGGAAGGTGGTTCCAGTGCAAGAGCTTATCCCCTTCCCGCCGCCGATGCAGCCGCCATATCCGCCGGCGCCGCCCACAGCTTGATACGCGAGGGTTTTAGGGCATGGCGGAGTGTTTTAGCATCGTAAATGAAAGCAATCGCTACGATGCCTGATTCAGTGTCGCCAGTCTCCGCGCCTCCGCGCGTCCGCTTTGCGCCCTCGCCCACGGGATTTCTCCACGTGGGGAGCGCGCGCACGTTTATCTTCAACTGGCTCTTCGCCCGCCACAATCAGGGCACCATGGTGCTGCGGCTGGACGATACCGACGTTGAGCGCAACACCGATGCCAGCGTGCAGTCCATCTTCGAGGGGTTGCGCTGGCTGGGCCTCAACTGGGACGAAGAGTACAAGCAGTCCGAGCGCCTCGACCTGCATCGCGCGGCGGCGGAGACGATCTTCGCCCGGGGGCTGGCCTATCGCGACTTCACTCCAGCGCACGCGGGCGACGACAACCAGTCCTCCGCGCAGGGCGCGTGGCTCTTCAACCCGGGCATGCGCGAGATGCCGCGCGAAGAAAGCGACCGCCGCGCCGCGGCCGGAGAGCCGTTTGCCCTGCGTTATCGCGTGCCCCGCGGCGAAGGCCGCGTTCTGCATTTTGCCGATGGCGTTTACGGCGCACAATCCCGTCCGACCGACGAGGTCGAGGACTTTGCGCTGCTGCGTTCGGACGGCATGCCGACTTATCATCTGGCATCCTGTGTCGACGACGCCGATCTGCGCATCAGCCACATTATTCGCGGCCAGGATCACCTGACCAACACTTACAAGCATCTGCTGATCTTCGAGGCCCTGGGCGCGCAGGCGCCGCAGTTCGCACACCTGCCGCTGCTGGTTGCGCCCGACGGCACCAAGCTGTCGAAGCGGAAGCACGGGCCGGTTGTCAGCGTGACTACCTATCGCGACGCGGGCTTTTTGCCGCAGGCTTTCGTCAACTTTCTGTGTCTGCTTGGCTGGTCACCGAAAAACGACCGCGATTTTCTGGTTTTGGATGAGATCCGTACACTTTTTACGCTGGAAGGCGTCAACCGCGCCAATGCCGTGGTCAACTTCACCGAAGAAGACCCGTTCGACGCCAAGGCAGTCTGGCTCAATGCCGAGCACATCCGCGCATTGCCGGTCGAGGAGCTGGCGCACTGCCTGACGCCGTTCCTCGAACAGGCGGGTTTCCACGCTGCGCCGGACAAAGTCGCCGCGGTTGCGCCGCTCATCCGCGAGCGCATCAAGCTGCTGGGCGAGGCCCCGGCCGCAGCCGATTTCTTCTTTGTCGACAAGCTGCCCGGGTACGACCCGGCGGAGCTGATCCCCCTGAAAAAAGGCGAAACGACGGGCGATCCCGCGCTTGCCCTGCGCGTTCTTGAGAGTGCCCGGCAGGTGCTGGCAGCTACAGACTTTGATCATGATTCGCTTGACAAGGCGCTGCGCGAGGCAGCCACCCAGCTCGGCCTCAAGGCCGGGCCGATGTTCCAGCCGATTCGCGTTGCCGTCTGCGGGCGCAAGAACGCGCCGCCGCTCTTTGAGACCCTGGTCGTCCTTGGCCGAGAGGTTTGCCTGGCGCGCATCGCGGAGGCCGAAGAACGCATTGCCTCGCTGGGTTAGCGATTGAACTAAAAAGGATCGGGGGAAGTCTCCTTCCCCCGATCCTTTCTAAGCCCTGGTCATGTGCCTTGCGGCAGGGATGGATCCAGCAGCATTCGTTACAATTGTAGCTCAAATCGCTTCCATGTCAATCTCAAGATTCACATATACTGCCGGGTTCATTGCTTGTATTGACCGCGTGGTCTCGCGTGAACGGTTGTCTCGATACCTTGCAGCGGCTGGCGGCGATATTCCCAAAGCTCTGGAACTGTACGAGCACAATATAGCCGTATCGGAGTCGCTCTTCGGCTTCCTGCACGGGTTGGAGGTTGCTGTAAGAAATAGCATTCATCACACACTCGGGCATGATCTCGGATCATTTACCTGGTACGAGGGTGGATGCGTTCTTCCCTGGTCAGCTTCCGGAGAAGTGCTTTCGCTAACAACGGTAATGGCGGATATGGTTGCTGAGGCGAAGGCAAAACTTTCGCCGTCCTCCGCGCCCGGCAAAGTGGTTGCTGAACTTACATTTGGATTCTGGCCCAATATCCTCACCAAAAGGTTCCATTCAAAACTCTGGATGCCCAGCCTCCACAAGGCATTTCCGCATGCAACCGTCCCCCGAAGCTCGATTCACCTGCGTCTGGAAGTAATTCGACGGCTGCGCAACCGCATCGCGCATCACGAGCCCATCCTGACCTCCCATAACGAGGTTTATACAGGGTTCAAGGATCAACCGCACGTAAACCTGCAGAGCCTTCTCGATTGTGTGGCGTGGGTTTCCGGCGATGCCGCGCTCTGACTTAAGTCGCAGTCCCGTTATGAATGGGCTCAGCAGCTTCTACTCGACGTTTCGAAGATGGGGGTCGCCCTGTAGGGGTATGCGACTGACTTTAGTCATACGATGGGATAATCGATACATAGCCATGACCAACTCAAATCCGGAAAGCACCGACGCCCGCCCCGCAAGCAACTTCCTTCACGACCAGATTGCCGGAGACGTGCAGAACAAGAGCTTCGGCGAAGCAGCCGTACAAACGCGCTTTCCGCCCGAGCCGAACGGCTATCTGCACATCGGGCATGCCAAGGCCATTTTTCTTGACTTTGGACTCGCGGACGAGTTCGGCGGCAAAACCAATCTTCGCTTTGACGACACCAATCCCGAGAAGGAAGAGCAGGAGTACGTTGACTCGATCATGGCCGACGTGCGCTGGCTGGGCTTTGAATGGGACCGCCTTTGCTACGCCTCGGACTATTTCGGACAACTCTATGAGTGGGCGGTGGAGCTGATCAGGGCCGGCAAGGCTTACGTTGACGACCTGACCGCCGATGAGATCCGCAAATACCGCGGCACACTCACCGAGCCCGGTCAAGATTCGCCCTACCGCAACCGCTCTGTCGAAGAGAATCTCGATCTCTTCCAGGGCATGAAGCGGGGCGAGTTCGCCGACGGCAGCCGCGTGCTGCGAGCAAAGATCGACATGGGATCGCCTAACCTGAATCTGCGCGACCCGGTGATGTACCGAATCCTGCACGCCACGCATCATCGCACCGGTGACGAGTGGTGCATTTACCCGATGTACGATTACGCGCACGGCCAGTCGGACTCGATCGAGCAGGTCACGCACTCCATGTGCACGCTTGAGTTTGCGGATCACCAGCCACTTTACCGCTGGTACATCGAGCAACTGGGCATTTTCCCTTCACGGCAGTTTGAGTTCGATCGTCTCAACCTTACCTACACGATGCTCTCGAAGCGCAAGCTGTTGCAGCTTGTGCAAGAGCAACGCGTGTCGGGCTGGGACGATCCCAGGATGCCGACACTCAGCGGCATTCGCCGCCGCGGCTTCACGCCCGAGGCGATCCGCGCGTTTGTTGCCGCTGCCGGCGTTTCGCGCACGAACGGCATCGTCGACATCGAGATGCTCGAACACTTCCAGCGCGACGACCTGAATCGCCGCGCCGCGCGAGCGATGGCGGTGCTGCGGCCGCTCAAGGTTGTGATCGACAACTATCCCGAGGGGCAGACGGAGTACGTCGAGGTCGCCAACAATCCCGAAGATCCCTCGGCCGGCACGCGTCAGGTGCCTTTCTCACGCGAGATCTACATCGAACAGGACGACTTCAGGGAGACGCCGCCGCCGAAGTATTACCGGCTCTCGCCAGGCAAAGAGGTGCGTCTGCGCAACGCCTACTTTGTCACAGCGAAGAGCGTGGTCAAGGACGCTGCCGGTGCGGTGGTGGAGGTGCATTGCACCTACGATCCGGCGAGCCGCGGTGGCAACTCGCCCGACGGCAGGAAGGTGAAGTCAACGATGCACTGGGTCTCGGCGGCACACGCCATCGAGGCGGAGATTCGCCTCTACGACAAGCTGTTCGCAAAGCCCGATCCCTACGACTTTGCCGAGGGCGGCGACCTGTTCGACAACCTCAACCCGAACTCACTGGAAATCGTCGCCGACGCCAAGCTGGAGCCCTCGCTTGCCAGCGCCCTGCCCGGCGACCGCTATCAGTTTGAGCGTGTGGGCTACTTCTGCGCCGACCCGGATGGAAGACCGGGCAAACCCGTCTTCAACAGGACACTCCCGCTCAAAGACACATGGGCGAAGATCGAGAAGAAGACGGGAGCGTAGTGAGGTCGAATCCTCAACGTGGAATAGGTGGCAGGCATATTCCCAAGATCGACGATCCAGATTCCGGCCTGACGCGCGCGGAGAAAAACACGATCATGCAAACGCGGAGAGGCCGGCTGCCCGGGGAACTGCAAGATCCGAGCCGCACCCGGTAGACTTTTCTTGAAGAGTAGGAGATCGAGAATGCATCGGGTGGTGCGGGCGGCCTGCAAGCGGCTGGGGATCATGCATGTGGGTCGACGCCGCGTGCGGGATCTGGTCGACTTCATCGAGGATCGGGCGATCACCGCGGTCATTGACGTAGGTGCGAATGTAGGCCAGTTTGGCGAGTCGCTGCGCAAAGCAGGCTTTCGCGGCAGGATTATTTCCGTGGAGCCCGGCAAGGCCGAGTTCCAGGCGCTTTTGCGCAAGGCGCAGGCAGACGGCAACTGGGAAGCGTTACATTGCGGACTGGGTGCGCACGCGGGAAGGGCTGTACTGCACGTGTCGCAGCTATCGGTCTTCAACTCGCTGCTCGACCTGAGCGCGGCAGCACGATTGCACGACGAGCGCATGGCAGTGGACCACACGGAAGAGATTGTAGTGCGCACGCTGGATGAGATCGCCGCACCACTCACGGGCAATATCCTGCTGAAAATCGACACCCAGGGTTATGAGCGGGAGGTACTCGAGGGCGGCAGGCCGTGCCTGACGCGGATGGCCGGCATTCTTCTGGAGCTGCCGATTGTTCACACCTACGAGGGCGAGTGGACGTTTCAGGACGGGATCCGGTACATGTCTGAGCTCGGCTTTGTGCCAGCGCAGATTCAACCGGTGGGGTTCCATACCGCAGACAAAGTCTCGGCCGTGGAGTTCGACTGCCTTTTCCGTCCGCGCAGCGAGATCGATGGCCCGCAGGCATCCCGGGACAACAAAGCCTCCACCGGCAATAACCGCTGAGAGCAGGCATCTGCAACTCTGACCATCGAGGACAGAGCATCGGTGCCGATCGTTTGCGCGTATTTTTCCGAATGGATGCGGAAGCGCAGTCTCACCGATCGAACCGGATCAGGAACGGCCGGTTTTTATCTTCCGATCACGTCAATTGCAACGGGGATTGTCCGGGGCGGCATGCACTCGTTGTTGTCGCAGGCCTGGTAGTGCAACTGGCCCTGCACCAGATGGTTTCCCGCGGCGGCTACGATGCGCGCCCGGATGACGAACTCGCCGGTGTACACGCTCAGCCTGGTATTGGGATCGATGGGCAGCGCGGTAATGGTGCCGGCGGGGTAAGTTGCGCCTTTGAGTTCGACCTGCGCATTGGCAGGAATCGCAAATGTCGTCGGGATGAGGAAATCGTCAGCAGGCGTGTGCGAGTTGATGTGCAGTCCCTGCGCTACGCGAAAGTGCAGTTCCACCTGAGCGGGCTTGCGGGCGGGCACCGTCACCTGCTCGGGAAACAGAAAGATGACCGCATCGCGGTTCGCGGCCTGCTGCTTCTGCGTGAACGAACCCAGGCTCTGACTGTGCGCGGCAGCTATTCCCGCCGCGAGCGCAATCAGCGCGGCGATCAGGCCCGACCGAGATATGTTCATTGACTCCACTCCTTCAATACCGGAACCGAACGCCACATCGCCGACCGCAGGCTACTGCGCAAGCGCCTTCTCAATCTTGTTCGCGAGATCGCTCTCTGAGGTCAGGCCCATCTGCGCGGCTACCACCACGCCTTTACGATTGACAAAAAACGAGGTGGGCAGATCGTCCAATCCTCCGTAGTCGCGGCTAATTGAGTCGCCATCGAGCAGCACGGGATATGGGATCTTCTCCGCGGCGGCAAATTTGGCGGCGGCGGCAGTGGCCTTTGCCCGTCCGGCCTTGTCGTCCTGAGCGAGGTCGTCGCCTTCGGTATCGACGCCCAGAACCTCAAAGCCCTGCGAGGCGTATTTCTGGCGCAGTTCCACGAGCCACGGTGTTTCGATCTTGCAGGGCCCGCACCAGGTGGCCCAGAAGTTGATCATCACCGCTTTGCCGCGGTAGCCGGCGAGTGTAACTTGATTGCCGCTCAGATCCCGGAGCGTGAATCCGGGCGCAATTTTGCCCATCAAGGGAGTAACAAACTGCGCCCCGCCGCCGTCGGGCGCAGGAACGAGTTCCCCTTGTCCCGCATTGGCAAGCAGCCGCTCCGCTTCCTGCCGGCGATACTCCCAGTTGGCCCATCCGGCCCAGGCGAAGATGGCCAGGATGAGAAGCGTTACGCCGAGGACGAGAGTATTGCGCCGCACGGGGAAAGACTGCATATCCCCATTTTACGAGCGCGCCCTCCCTTGCCTACTGCACGCCCCCGGTTTTTGTCCACTGATCGACCCAGTCGTTGACGGTCTTCCACCAGAGCTGGGAGTTTTGCGGCTTCAAGACCCAGTGGCCCTCGTCCGGGAAGTAGAGCATCTTGGAGGGGACGCCGAGCAGCTGCAATGTGTCAAAGAGCTGGAAACCCTCGCTCACGTCGAGGCGGTAGTCGAGCTGGCCGTGGACGACGAGGGTGGGAGTTTTGAAGTTTCTGGCGTAGAGGGATGGCGACCACTTGCGGAATGGATCTTCCGCGTTGGGCTTGTCGTAGTAGTCCCAGGGATGGCCCTTGAACTCCCAGATGTTGAACCAGTCTTCTTCCGTGGCGCCGAAGGCGGACTCGGCGTTAAACATGCCGTCGTGGGTGACGACGCACTTGAAGCGATTGGTGTGGCCGAGAACCCAGTTGGCCATGTAGCCGCCGTAGCTGGCGCCGAGGGCGCACTCGCGACTCTTGTCGATGAAGGAGAACCTGCGTTCGGCGGCGTCAAGGCCCTCCATCAAATCGCTAAAAGGCTTGCCGCCCCAGTCGCCGTTGACGCCATCGACGATGGTCTGGCCATAGCCAGTTGAGCCGCGGGGATTGACCATGACGACCACGTAGCCGCTGGCGGCAAAGAGCTCGGGGTTCCAGCGGTAGCTCCAGTCGTCGCCCCAGTTGCCCTGCGGGCCGCCGTGGATGAGGAACTTGACGGGGTACTTTTGGGCGGGGTCGAAGTTGGGCGGGGGAACAAAGAAGCCCTGAAGTTTTGTACCGTCCTTCGCCGTGAACCAAAAGCTCGCCATTTTCTCGAGATCAAGTTGCGATAACAGTGTGTCGTTGAGGTGGGTGAGGGCCTGATGCGCAAAGCCCATGCCGGGACATTCTCCACCTGTACAGAAGTTGAAACTGCTGTGGAATTGAACCACTTCGGGTGGCTGCGCATCCGTCATCACGGAAGCCAGCCAGTGGCCGCGTGCAGGGAGTGGGTGCAGATCACCGGCCTCGCCATCAGCCCCGAGTTTTACCGTGCTTCCGCTGAGACCGGCGGCAAAGACCGGCTCTTCGCCGGTTTCGGGCGCGGAGAAATAGAGCAAGCTTGAATCCTGCGCCCAGGCCAGCTCGTCGACCCAATTATCGAAGTTCGGCAGCAGATCTTTGCCCGTCCTGGTTACGCGATTGTAGAGCCACAAGCGAAAGCGATCGCTCTCGTAGCCGGCGCGGGCCTGCGAGCGCCAGGCGAGATACTTGCCGTCCGGCGAGTAGGCGGGGTTGAGGTTGCCGCCGGCCGAGGTGCTGATCTTCACCGGCTTCGCCGCGGGATCGGTCAGATCGAGCGTGTAGATCTGCGCGCTGGTGGAGATGGCGGGAACGGGAGCCGGGTTTTCGGTGAAGGCGAGCTCTTTCGAGTCGGGCGAGATGTCGCAACCGCAGCCTCCGCCTTCAAGCGAAAAGGGCGGCACGTCGTGCGGGTTGTGGGGCGTCAAGTCCCGCATGGTCCCGTCATTGACGGAGACCAGGAAGAGGTGGGAACGCTTGTCGCCGGTGTAGTGGTCCCAGTGGCGATACAGAAGGTGGGTGAAGATCTGCGCCTTAACCTTGCTTTGGGCCAGAGCTTTGTCACGGCCGGCGTTGCAACTGTTGCCGGTGGCGAAGTCGACGGCAGTGATGGGCGCGCAGTCAGGATAGACGGCCGAGGTAAAGACGATTGACTTCGCGTCGGGCGACCATTTGGCGTTGTCGGCTTCGGTGGCGATGGCGGTGAGCTTGCGGGGGTTCGACGTGGCGCCGGTGGCGGGGTCGAAGTCTGCGAGCCAGACCTGCTGGCCGCCTTCGCGGCCGCTAAGGAAGAGGATGCGCCTGTTATCGGCGGCGAATTGAAGGCCGGAGTCACCGGGCTGGGCAACGGCAAGTTTGAAGGGCGCGCCGCCGGCAATCGCCTGCAGCCACAGCTCGGGGGTCTTTGTGTTTTGGGCGAGATCGACGGTGGTGACGGAGTAGGCGAGCCACTGGCCGTCGGGCGAGACGGCAGTATCGCCGAGGCGCTTCATGGCCATCAGGTCCTCGAAGGTCATGGGCCGCTTTGCCGAAGACGGGAAGGGACCGACAGCGGGCACGGATTGTGCCCTGAGAACCGTGGGAACAAGAAACAAGATAACAACAAGAAAAAGAGACCAGGATCCGCGCATCAGCTTTCCTCCGCATGCGAACCAGAGCTAAGAACAGCGGGAAGAGAAAGTTTACACCGGCACGGCTGACGCGTAACTCACAGCTACTCGTTCTCATTCCGCCGCGCGCGCTCTGCGATTGCCGTTGTTTGCAACCCACGGCTCAAGGGTGGCGCGGAGAGGCTGCCAACCTATCCGCGAGCCGGCCGGTTGCTTTTCAGGAGGGAAAAACGCGCATACGAAAGCCCTGGCGATTGCCAGGGCCCGCAATTGCTGAGAGAAGCTCTCGTCGATACCGCCTGCGACCGCCGGTTACTCGACGGCGATCGGCTCGATCGAGGCGAAACGTCCGTGACGTCCGCGATCAGTAAACACAACACGGCCACCGATCTTGGCAAAGAGAGTATCGTCGGAGCCGATGCCAACATTCAATCCCGCCTTGATGCGCGTGCCGCGCTGGCGAGCGATGATCGATCCGCCCGTAACCAACTGACCGGCAAAGGCCTTGACGCCCAGCCGCTGCGCGTTGGAATCGCGACCGTTTGTGGAACTGCCTCCACCTTTTTTATGTGCCATTTCAGAATCTCCTTCTCAAAAAAAGCTATCGGCCCTCAGCCTTCGCTTGATGCCAGCCAGTTGAACGCATGCCGCGCGCAGAGGCTGAACGCCTGCCACCAACGGCTTGCGGCATTTACTTGGCCGCGTAGGTAACGCCATCGGCCTCAATGGCCTGAATGCGCACCTCGGTAAAGTTTTGCCGGTGCCCCTGCAGCTTCTTGTACTGCTTCTTGCGCTTGAAGTGGAAGACCAGAATCTTGTCGCCGCGGCCTTCGCCGACGATCTCCGCGGTAACCTTGGCCTTGGCAGGCTTGGTTACGGAACCCGGCTCGCCGGAGACGGCGAGGACATCGCTGAACTCAACGGTTGGTCCCCCCGCAATGGTTTCAATCTTCAAGACGTCGCCTGGAGCGACGCGGTACTGCTTGCCCCCGGTGCGAATGACTGCGTACATGACAAACCCTCCATCGCCTAAGGCCCGTAAGCCAGGCGCCTAAAACAGATCTGTGTGCTTGATTGGGGCGGATACAGGCACAAACTGCATCGGGTGGCGGGCCGCACGCACACTCACTGGAGCGGAAAACCCATACCTGACCCGCGCACCCCTGCAAGGAGTGCATCGCCAAACCATTTGATTTTACAGTTAAACCGGGAGTCGGGTCAATGAGAGGGTGCAGGCAGGATAGAAATGTGGACAGTTATACTGCCAGCATGCATTCCGTCAGCATTGTGCTCACCGAACTCAACGAGGCCCAGGAGATTGAACGGGCGGTCGCCAGCCTGCTGGCGCAGGAGCCTGCTGCGGCGGAAGTTGTGGTGGTGGACGGAGGCTCAACCGATGGCACGTGGGAGTGGCTGGAGGCCGCGGCCGCGCGGGACTCGCGACTGAAGGCGATCCGCGACGAGACGTGCAGCCTAAAATTCTCAGCCGGGCCCGTTTCGCGGGGGCGAAATGTGGCGATCCAGGCGGCCAAGTCGCCGATCATTGCCTGTGCCGATGCCGGTTGCACATACACGCCGGACTGGCTGAGAAACCTGACCGGCCCGATTGCGCGCGGCGAGGCGGAGTACGCACTGGGCGGCTCGTGCCTGGATGCCCAGGAAAGCACGGTGTGGGATGTGGCCTCGGCGCCGTTTTTCTCGATCCGCCTGTCACCCACGGCACCGACAAAGTCGTGCACAGCGCGGTCGATGGCATTTACCCGGGCGCTTTGGGAGCGCATTGGCGGGTTTCCCGAAGACGTGCTGGTGGGCGAGGACACCCTGTTCGATATCGCGGCACGCCGTCAAACCCGGCCGGCGTTTATCGCCAACGCCAAGGCGCATTACCGCCCGGGCAACAGCTTTGGCTCGGCCAGCCACCAGATGGCGCGCTATGCGGTGAGCGATGGCCAGTCCGGAGTGCGCTGGAGCCGCATGTTCCGCAACGCCGCACGCTGCGGGCTGGAGGTGCTGGCGCTGGCGAGCCTGCGGTGGACCGCGGTTCCGCTGCTGGTCGTTCTGGCGATCGAAGGATGGTATGCCTATCATCGCGACTGGCAGCATCTGCGGCGATTTGGAACGCAGGCGGTGCTGGCGCGATTGGTCTTTTCCATCTCCGTGCCGTGGGTCGTTGCCGTCAATCAAATTCGCGGGCGTTTCTCAAGGAAACCGCTGACGAACCGGCAAAACACCGTGGTCAGAGGCGCATAGGCGCAGATTGGACCGCGCCATCACGCACGTGGCGGGACAACGTAGAACAGGATTGCAAAGTAATGCGCCGCGCTGCCGGCGAGCACAAAGAGATGCCACGCAGCGTGAAAGTATCGGATGCGGTCAAAGGCAAAGAAAACAACGCCGAGCGTATAGGCCAGCCCTCCGGCGGCGAGCCAGCAGGCCGCGTGCCAGCCGATAGCGTGGATGAGCGACCGCGCGACAAAGATTACCAGCCAGCCTTGAAGAAGATAGACCGCCGCGGACAGGAGCGCGAGCCGGCCGCGGGTGAACTGCTCCATGGCAACGCTCTTGGCCAGCACTCCGGCAACGGCGAGAGCCCAAACCACCGCAAAAAGCACCCAGCCCAGCCGTCCATGCAATGACACGAGCGTGAAGGGCGTATACGTGCCGGCGATGAGCAAATAGATGGCAGAGTGATCGAGCACATGCAGTGGACGACGAGCACGGGTACGGACCAGGGAGTGATAGAGCGTGGAGCAGACGTAGACAAGGATCAGGGAGGCGGAAAAGATAGCGCAACTGACGACGACTCGAGCCGAGCCGCGCGTGGAAGCCACGATAAGAACGACCGCTCCGGCAATGGCCAACCCCGCACCAATGCCGTGCGTGATGGCGTTGGCCAGAATGTCGCCAAGATCATCGCGCGCTTTCACATGTCGATCATAGTTCGGCTTGAGGCGTTCGGTTGACCGATCCTGATCTTTTCCGTTCCGAATCGGAACTTGCTGAGATGGCGGGAATCGAACACTGGCCCGCCTCAATTGAATGCACTTCTCACTTGAGCGCCAACTCATGCGGAACTAGGTTCAATGCATGCCGGGCGTATTCGTCACTCGACCGGAGACAGGGGGATGACGCTGATGGCAGGAGGTGTTGCAGATGCACACGACGCGCCGGCGGTCGATGCTCCGCGAAAGTCCTGGGATTTCTCCGGCAGCCTGCATGAAATCGCACGCAGTTGTCAGCGCGCGCTTGATGACAATCCCGCGCAGCCTGCGGCGCTGGTGGGGATGTGCCTGGTGGCAATGGCCAGCCACCAGAACAAAGCGGCGATCCAGATGGCTTCAGCGGCGGTGGAAGCTGCGCCGCAAATGCCGGCTGCCTGGGTGGCGCTGGGACAGGCATTGCGCGCGGCGGAGCAGTACGAGGAAGCAGCGGAGGCATTTGGAAGGGCGATCCGGCTGGACGGGACGAATGCGCTGGCGCGACTGGGTTTGGGCGATCTGAAGATGGCGGAGGGCCGGGCCGAGGCGGCCATTGCCGAGTTCGAGATGGCACTCCGACGCGAGCCGGCGATGATTGCCGCGCATCTGGGCCTGGGTAACGCGCTGGCTCTACTGGGCCGGGCCGAGGCGGCTCTTGCGCGTTACGAGACGGCGCTGACGCTGCGGCCGAGGCTTGCCGAAGGGGAATTTGCCGCGGGCTTTGCGCTGCAACGGCTGGGCCGCCTCAAAGAGGCCGAGACGCGCTACCGGCGG
>JAKCDN010000229.1 GCA_021841795.1 Acidobacteriota bacterium
GCTCAAGTGTTTCCGCAGATTCGCCACCCGCTATGAAAAATCAAAAGCCTGCTTCAAAGCCCTCGTCGCTCTCGCCTGTACTTGGCTGAATCTGAGGCTATATGTCGATACGGCCTAGCCGTATCCGTGGCCGCGTACAGGTCACTACAGACGCGCACAAGCCATACCTGAAAGCCGTGGAAGGCGCGTTTGGTCTATCAGTCGATTACGCACAACTCCAGAAAATCTATGGCTCTCCGTCAGACGAGGATCAAAGGCGTTATTCTCCTGGCAAGTGCATCGGCTGCGACATGAAAACGGTCCTCGGCTTCCCCGATCCTGACCACGTAAGCACGTCCTACGTCGAGCGCCAGAACTTAACGATGCGGATGCAGATGCGGCGGTTTACTCGCCTCACGAACGGACACAGCAAGAAAGCTGCGAACCATGCTTACGCCGTGGCGATTCACTACATGCATTACAACTTCTGCCGGATTCATCAAACACTCAGAGTGACCCCAGCGATGGAAGCGGGTCTGGCATCTACGCCGTGGACGGTGGACGACCTGATTGCACTGCTGCCCAAACCAGTCGTCAAGTCGTCCAAGAATGATTGGAAGATCCTCAAGAGAGCATTAGGGAAAATCGCTTAAGGCTCCAAGTATTTTTCCGGGTCGTCCATCATTCTCTGAAAGTCTGGCTCGCGAATAGGTTCGCCGCTGCGTGTATGAAAGGTGAAACCATATAAGCCAAACGTTCCCCTCGCACTTTTTCTATCTAAAAAATCGGCAAATCTCGATTTATCGTCAAATCCGTTACGCGACATAATTTTTGCTGTTAGACGCGAAAGAGTTGCGTCTAATGCTGCGCCGTATTTTTGTTCAGCACTCATCATGCCCTCTATCCATGCAGGTTCAAGATTACTTGTTCTAAGCAAGACGGCATCGGTTCCGCCTCCGCACGCCCCTCGACAATCCTTTTTGGCCCGGTGCATAAGGTATGAGATTTGAGCGAGGCATACGCGCGCAGGAACCAGATTGCCGAATAATGTGCGGAATAGTGGATCGGTTACGACGAGACCGGCCCCGATTGCAATATAGCCTTTTGAGTTCTCCATTGTTTGGCGCAACATGATTGCAGGCGGTTCACAGAAGTACATTCCCATCCGATCTGGGTTGATGGATATCCCTTGCACTTGTGCGCCAAGAATAAACGCTGTGTATGGCCGCTCTTGATTAGCGGCAAATCCCGCCGACCATGAAAGCATTTCGCTTTTGACTATATCTTCTACTTCTCCCAGCGTTTTTGGATCGCTCAAATTCAAACCCGCGAGTATGTTCTCTATAAGCATTTCGGCGGGATACATATCCATGGCGGTCCATGCCATCACGAAAGTACCAGAGGCCGCTCGCCGGGTTTTAATTTTTACCTTGTCATAGGTGGTTCCGTCTGGATTCGTGATCTGCGTATCGGCAGCAATAATCAACCCTTCATCGCAGAGCATTCCGATGGCAATCGTCATGCGTTTGGGTGTCCTTGCGGGCCGTTCCGGTTTTTGGGGGATAATGGTCGGCTTAGGAGAAATCATAGTTCACCGCCTTGATCTTTGGGATGAGACACTTCTGTGCATGGACAATCAGCAGAAATTGGACTTTCTGAATGAGTTGCTGACGGAAACAGTTCAGGAATTGATGATTTATCGCCGTTTTTCTCTCTCGGTTTGCGAAGATCCCAAGACAGCAGAGACGGAATTGGATTTATTGCTCTTCCCGCTGCGGTCTGACGAGACTCAAATTCGAGAATTGCGCGACGCGTGGCGCACATATCTCGAAACGCATCTTGCATACGGCGGAATGTTTCCTCGTACCTTGCTCTTAAACTTTGTTCTAGAGTGGATTCCAGCCAATCGACGTGAGGATAACTGAGGTCAACAGGCTTTTGGTGGTCAGTCATTCAGCCCCCCCCAAGCATTCTGCTTGCCGTTCCATGCTTGCATTGTCTGTGGAAAACGAAACTGACCCAGTACCCGGAGTGCAGAGCGCGCGAGGCGATGCGCCCGGCGGCCGCGATGCGGGCGATGGTTTGCCGCGCGGCAGCGAGCGCAACGGTCGCGGATGCCGCGCGGAGACGCACAGACCCGTTCGTCATTTCGGCAGTAGGATAAATAACGGGAGAAGGTCCGATGCTGATTGTTCACGTGCATGTGCGTGTGAAGCCCGAAGCCGTGGCGCAGTTCAGGGAGGCAACCCTTGAGAATGCGCGTGCGAGCGTGCGGGAGGCGGGGATTGCGCGCTTCGACGTGGTGGAGCGGCAAGACGATGCCACGCAGTTCGTCCTGGTGGAGGTGTATCGGTCAGCGGAGGCGGCAGCCGCGCACAAGGAGACCGCGCATTACGCGAAGTGGCGGGACACGGTAGCCGCGATGATGGCCGAGCCGCGCCAGAGCGTGAAATTCAACGCCGTATTTCCGGATTCCGAGGGCTGGTCGAGCGATGCAGTTTGAGTTTGCGACGGCCACGCGGATTGTGTTTGGCGAAGGGACGGCGGCGAGGCTGCCGGAGCTGGCGCGCGAGTTCGGCGCCCGTCCGCTGCTGGTGACGGGCGCATCGCCCCAGCGTGCAGCGGGAATGGCCGCGGCGCTATCGGCTGAGACGCTGGCGGTTCCCGGAGAGCCGACGGTGGAACTGGTGCGCGAGGGAGCGCGGCGCTTGCGGGAAACGGGCTGCGACATGGTGATTGCACTGGGCGGAGGCAGCGCCATCGACGCCGGCAAGGCCATGGCCGCGGTGGCCACCAACGGCGGCGAGCCGCTGGAGTTTCTGGAGGTGGTGGGCAAGGGACGCGCGCTGGCAGCGCCGCCGCTGCCGTTCATCGCCGTGCCCACGACCGCGGGAACGGGCAGCGAGGTGACACGCAATGCGGTGCTGGGCTCGGCGGAGCACGGGGTGAAGGCCAGCCTGCGCAGCCCGCTGATGCTGCCGTGCGTGGCGCTGGTTGATCCGGAGCTGACTTACGGGCTGCCGCGCGCGGTGACGGCCAGCACAGGTATGGATGCGCTGACTCAACTGATTGAGCCGTATGTGAGCGCACGCGCCAATCCGCTGACGGACGCAATTTGCGTGGACGGAATGGCACGCGCGGCGGGCGCACTGCGCAGGGCATGGCGCGACGGCGGGGACCGGGAGGCACGGCGCGAGATGGCGCTGGCAAGCCTGATGGGCGGACTGGCGCTGGCCAACGCCGGACTGGGCGTGGTGCACGGTTTTGCCGCGCCGCTGGGAGGCGAGTGGAAGGCGCCGCACGGCGCAGCGTGCGCGGCGCTGCTGGCGCCCGGGATGACGGCCAATGTGGCTGCGCTGCGCAGGCGCGCGCCCGGTCATCCGGCGTTGGCCCGCTATGCCAACGTGGCACGCCTGCTGACGGGCCGGCAGAATGCGGACGCCGAAGACGGCATCGCGTGGGTGCAGGCGCTCTGCATCGAGCTCGAAGTGCCTGCGCTGCGAGCCTGGGGCATCGCCGAAGCGGATTTGCCGCGGGTGGCGGAGAAAGCCGCGCGCGCGAGCAGCATGAAGGCCAATCCGCTGCCGCTGAGCGATGACGAGTTGATGGCTGCGCTGACAGCGGCGTGGTGAGACGCATGGCTCGCACCGCAACGGGCGGACGAGATGGGCCGTGGAGACGGATGGACTGCAAGCGCGCAGGACCGGGGCAGGGATCAGAACCAGCCGAGCTTGATTTACATGCGGGCAACCGGCGCCACGAGCACGAGGATTGAAAGGACGCTTACGCAATGATGAACGAGCCTACAGTTTTGACGGCGCGCCGCCTTTACGACGGAAAGCGCCTGATCGACCACCCGATTGTGACGCTGGCCGAGGGCCGGATCGCCTCAATCTCAACGCGGGCGGAGAGCGCAATTCCAGCCGGCGCGCGGGTGGCCGAATTTCCCGAAGGCACGCTGGCGCCCTCGTACTTCGACGTGCACATTCACGGCTCCGCCGGGCATGATGCGATGGAGGCCACGCCCGAGGCGCTTACCGCGATGGGACGGTTTCTGGCGTCGCGGGGCACGGCGCGATTTCTTGCCACCACGGTGACGGCGCCGGTGGATGCCACGCTGCGCGCGGTGAGCGGGCTGGCAAAGATCATTGCCGGAGGCGGGACCGAGGGATCGGCGCAGCCGCTGGGGATTCATCTTGAAGGGCCGTTCCTGTCGCATAAACGCCGCGGCGTGCAGCCGGCGGAACACCTGCTGGCTCCGGATATCGCGGTGTTCGACCGGCTTTGCGATGCGGCCGAAGGCCATGTGCGACTGATGACGCTGGCGCCGGAGCTGCCGGGCGCCGCGGAGCTGGCTGCACATGCGGCGCGGAGGGGGGTGCGCATTTCGCTGGGCCACTCCGATGCCACCGCGGCCGAGACGCAGGCGGCGATTGCCGGCGGGGCGGCAAGCGCAACGCATACCTTCAACGCCATGCGCCCGCTCGATCATCGCGAGCCGGGGATCCTGGGCACGGTTCTGACCAGTGACGCACTGTTTGCGGAACTGATCTGCGACGGCATCCACAGCGCCCCGGAGATGACGAAGCTCTGGTGGCGAGCCAAGGGCCGGGAGCGAGGCATTCTGGTGACCGATGCCATGAGCGCGGCGGGGATGCCGGACGGCGAGTACCGGCTGGGCGGGTTTGCGGTGCAGGTGGCAAACGGACGCGCGATGGCGAACGGCGTGCTGGCCGGCAGCGTTCTGACGCTGGACCGCGCGCTGGTCAATTTTCTGGCTTTCACGGGAGCGAGAATCGACGAGGGCTTGCGCCTGCTGAGCGGGAATCCGGCGCGGCTGACCGGATTTGAGGCAGAGGCGGGAAGGCTTGCCGCTGGAGGCGTAGCGAATCTGGTGGCCGTGGGGGAAGATGGATCTCTGGCAGCTTCATTTCTGAACGGCAAGCTGGTTTCCCCAGCGCACCGAGGGTGAGTTGAGGCGCGACGCACAATGCAGTTTCCAGGCGAATGCAATTGACCCGGTTCTCGAAAATTCGACGTGGTTGCGCGGCCATTTTGACAGTGTTCCCGGGGCGGGCGAACGGGCGCGGCCCGAGCCAGCCGCGGCGGAGCGGCGCGGGAGCAGGACGGCGCGGCGCACGGATGGCGGGCGCATGCGCGCTCGGCCTGACGATGCTTGCAAGCGCACCGGCCCAAGCGCCGCAGAGATTCATCGTAACCGCGTACATCTTTCCGCGGGGCCGCAGTCTTAGCGCGGGCGAAATCGACGCAGGCGCGGTATCGCGCATCAACTACGCCTTCGCCACCGTTCAGGATGGGCGCGTGGGCGGCGTGTCAGCGGCGGACGCACAGA
>JAKCDN010000230.1 GCA_021841795.1 Acidobacteriota bacterium
CCCGGCTATGGCATGCCTCTGAGGGCGCGGCGGCTTCAGTCCGAGCCCGGACCGAGGGCACTCTATGTGGGACGGCTTCATGGTACTACGCGACGGCATTTGGCCGCAGCTGCGCCATTGCCGTTATTCTGGTGGGACTATGGCGTTGTCTCGAGAGTTCGAAGGCAAATGGGCGCTGGTAACCGGGGCCAGTGCAGGCATCGGCGTTGCCCTCGCCCGCAATCTGGCGCGAAGAGGCGCAAAGCTTATCCTTACTGCCCGGCGCACAGAGCGGATGGAAGCGCTCGCGGCCGAGCTCGCCGCGCAGGGCGCCGAGTCCAGGATCGTGGCGGCCGATCTGAACGATCCTGCCGCTCCGCAGCAGATCTACGACGCCACTGAGGGCGCCGGCCTGGCCGTCGACATCCTCATCAACAACGCCGGCCTCGGACAGTACGGTCCCTTTCACGCCAGCCGGCCCGAGCAGGAGCTCAGCATGGTCCGGGTCAACTGCGAGGCGGTGGTGCGCCTGTCGCGGCTCTTCGTGCCGCGCATGGTCGAGCGGAAGAGGGGATGGGTGCTGGTCGTCGCGTCCACCGCCAGCTTCCAGCCGCTGCCCTATCTGGCCACCTACGCCGCCACCAAGGTGTTCGACCGCTTCTTTGCCCTGGGCCTGGCGGAAGAGGTCGCGCGCCACGGCATCCATGTCACCGCCCTCTGCCCCGGAACCACTGAGAGCGAATTCTTCGAGGTGGCCCGCGCCTCCATCTTTCGCCAACGCAAACTGCAATCGGCTGAAGAAGTTGCGCGGCTCGGCGTGGACGCGCTGTTGCGCGGCCGAAGGACCGTTTTGCCCAAGCCGAGCGGCCGCCTCACCGCCTTTGCCGTGCGCTTTCTGCCCGTGGGCCTGGTCACCCGCCTGGTGGAGAAAGGCGCGCGGCCCAGGATGTAAGCGCTCAGGCTGCCGTTCGGATGCCGGCCGCCAAATCTCTGGCAAGATGTCCTCCTCGTAGCATTCTTCGCAAAATCCACCCGCAATTCCCCGGGAATGGGAGTTTTCCTCCGCCTTCCACAGCCCTCAGGCGGCATGCGGTTCATTGACTCGGCACAATTTTTCGGCTATTCTGAAGACCTTGCGCGGTGTTGCGCCTGAGGTCTGTGTGTACCCTGGTTCCGGTTGCAGGTTTTGCTTGCCGGGGCTGAGAGTACGAAAACTGACCGATCTGCAAGAGGCCCTGCACGGGCTCTCGCGGAACAGGCGGCAAATGGCCAGGCCGGGGTAGTTGGTAGGCCGGACCAGAGGCCAGGGCGAAGACGGACTTGTTAAGACGGGCTTCGCAGGTAAACTCCCCGCAGCTTCTCACCCGAACAGGTTTGTTTGGCAGTGGGCAGAATTTTCAAAGCCCGTGCTTTTTGGCGCGGGCGTTAGCGCTTTGCGCTGGTTTTTCTCCGGGCCTGAAATCTGGGCCTGGGGCGCCCGGATGCCGGGTGTCGAGAGCTTTTTAAAGGATTGAAGAGACATGTCGACCTTTGTTCCGAGCGGCAAGGAGATCAGCCGCAAGTGGTATGTGGTGGACGCCACCGGCCAGACGCTGGGCCGGTTGGCCACCAAAGCCGCCAGTGTGTTGAGCGGTAAACTGAATCCCCAGTACGTGCCGTATATCGACATGGGCGACCATGTGATCGTGATCAACGCGGAGAAGATCCGGTTGACCGGGCTCAAAGACCAGCAGAAGATCTATCGCCGCTACACCGGCTTCCCGGGCGGACTGCGCGAGGAGTCGTTTAAGCGGCTCATCGGCCGCCGGCCTGAGAAAGTGGTCGAAGAGGCCGTGAAAGGCATGCTGCCCAAGACCAAGCTCGGACGCGCAATGGGCACAAAGTTGAAGGTATACCGCGGCGACCAGCACCCCCATGCCGCGCAGATGCCGGTTGAACTCAAGTAAGGCAGGGAATCGCGGATCAGGGACCGGCTCTTTCCGGCGGCAATGGTGAGCCGGCACGGATGCCGCTGATCCGAGAACAAAACAGGTTCAAAGCTGACGGCCCAGAGCCGAAAGCTAGGAGACGGAATGGCTGATCTGGTGCAGTATTACGGGACGGGGCGGCGCAAGAGCGCCATTGCCCGCGTCTTTCTGCGCCCCGGAACGGGCGAGTGGAAGGTGAACGACAAGAAGTTCGACGAGTACTTCGTGACCGAACAGCAGCGCGCGTCGGCCAAGCGGACGCTGGCCGTGGCGGAGCTGTCGGGCAGCTTCGACGTCCTTGTGAACGCGACCGGCGGCGGCGTTGCTGCCCAGGCCGACGCGGTGAAGATGGGCGTCGCCCGTGCCCTGCTTGAGTTCAACCCCGAGCTCCGCAAGGCGCTCAAGGGCGAGGGCCTGCTTACCCGCGACGCTCGCGTCAAGGAACGCAAGAAGTACGGTCAGAAGGGCGCCAGAAAGCGGTTCCAGTTCAGCAAGCGCTAATGCGCTCGCTCCGGATCGAGGGACTGGGGACATTGCGACTAAGTTGGCCGATTCCGGCTCTTCTGGTCCCGATGTTCCCGGTCCCTGGTTTCTGATTTTTCAAATCTCCCCGCAAGGGGCATCAATTCCGGCTAGGCCGGAATGCAGTCCACGAAGGAGGACCATTGGCCACCATCACTATGAAGGAGCTGCTCGAAGCAGGTGTGCACTTCGGGCATCAGACCAAGCGCTGGAACCCGCGGATGAAAGAGTACATCTTCGGCGAGCGTAACGGAATTTACATCATCGACCTGCAGAAGACCCTCAAGCTCTTCAAGGACGCGTCCAAGTTTGTGACCGACCTCTGCTCGAGCGGCAAGACGATTCTCTTTGTGGGCACCAAGCGCCAGGCGCAGGATGCCGTTGCCGAAGAGGCTACGCGCGCCGGCATGCCGTACATCAACCAGCGCTGGCTGGGCGGCCTGCTTACCAACTGGGTCACGGTGCAGAAGTCGGTGAAGCGCCTTCAGGAACTGGATGAGATGGCAGTCGATGGTCGCTACGAGCTGCTGACCAAGAAGGAAGTCATTCGCATGGAGCGGGAGCGCAAGCACCTCCAGGCGAACCTGGCCGGCATCAAGAACATGAAGCGGCTGCCTGACGCCGTCTTCGTGGTTGACTCCAACAACGAGGCGATTGCGGTCAAGGAAGCGCGCAAACTCGGCATTCCCGTGGTTGCTGTCGTCGATACCAACTGCGACCCCACCGTGGTCGATTACGTGATTCCTGGCAACGACGACGCCCTGCGCGCCATTCGCCTGTTTACCTCGAAGATTGCCGACTCGGCTGCCGAAGGCGTCAACCTGCTTGGCGACAAGGCCTTTGAGGAGCTGCCCGCCGCCGAGACTGCCGCCGAAGAGGGCGCCGAGCCCGGCGCTGGCGACGATGTGGATCTGGCCGCTGCACTGAGCGGCGTGCGCAAGGCCCCGGCCGGTGTTTCCGCTCTGGCGGAAGAGGACGAAGTTGCCGAGGGCGGCTTCTAGGATCGATTGCGCGAGACCATGCGCACAGCAAGCTGAGCGTGGCCGATGCAATTGCCGGCCACGCTTTTCTTCTGCCGGAAATATTCCGGGCATACACTTTGATCGGGAGTTCGTAACCGCGGGCAAAACGCGAGGCCAAAAGGCCTGGGAAAAGAGAGATGACGACAGTGAGTGAAAAGATCGATGCGAAGTTGGTAAAAGAGTTGCGGGAGATGACCGGAGCCCCCATGGGCGATTGCCTCAAGGCCCTGCAGGAGACAAAGGGCGACAAGGAAGAGGCGGTAGTCGTGCTGCGCAAGCGCGGCATGGCCTCTGCCCAGAAGAAAGCCGCCCGTTCCACCAACGAGGGCGCGGTGGGCACCTACATCCATGCCGGCGGCAAAATCGGCGTCCTGCTCGAACTCAACTGCGAGAGCGACTTCGTGGCCCGCACCGACGACTTCCAGGAGCTGCTTAAGGAGATCTCCATGCACATCGCGGCCAGCGATCCCCGTTACGTCCGGCCTGAAGACGTGACGCCCGCGGATCTCGAGCGCGAGAAGGAGATCTATCGCGCGCAAGCCGCGGCCACCGGCAAGCCCGCCCAGGTCATCGAAAAGATCGTCGATGGCAAGATGGCGAAGTTCTACGAGGAGGTTTGCCTGATCGAGCAGCCCTTCATCAAAGATCAGGCCGTCAGCGTCAAGGAACTGATCGCGCAGAAGGTGGGCAAGCTCGGCGAGAACATCACCGTGCGCCGCTTCGCCCGCTTCAAGGTCGGCGCGCATGACTGGACCGTGGCCCAGACCAAGGCCGTGGAAGCCGCGGAGTAGAAGCAGGCGCCTGAGCTTCGCTTCACTGCGCACGACAAACCGTCGCGCATGGAGCGAAGAACCAAAAAATGTATGCAGTGGCAAGGGGCAATCCGCGCTGTTCGGACTGCCCCTTTTTCATTGTGTGCCAACCCGGAGCGCAATAAAAAAGGAGAGCGTCGCCTGACGCTCCCCTTCGACCGGCAAGCTTTGCCAATCTCTTTCTTCCGCACTGCGCCGTGCGGCAATCTTCAATCGTCTACCCGCGCGCAATCCGGCGACGCAGCATGCCCGCCAACCCGGCCAATCCGCTTCCCAGCATCAGAAAGGTGCCCGGCTCTGGAGTCGCTGCGGCCCCGCTGCCGATCTCAAAATTCCCGCCGAACCAGCCGCCGTTAGTGGCAGGATAACCGTCGCTGTTGTTGGGAAACACCAGCGGGTTGTTCGATGAGCCGGTAGAAATATAAGCATCCTTTATGTAACTGATGTCGGAGTTGAAGCTAAGCGAGGAGTCGTTGCCTGTGTAGTCCCAGCCGCCCTGCGCTGCGACGTAATAGTCGTTGCCCGCCGTAAGCTGAACCGGAGTAATCGCGCCGGTCTCTCGTGTGGTTCCGGGCCGCGTCTTCCTGCGGTGCGCTGCCTGGAGCAGTCGAGACCGCGGCGATCATCGGAGATCGCGCTTCCTCGCGTCACGCGCTGTCCATCTCAAGCGCCTCTTCGAGTGTGCGCTCAGCCCCCTCTGGGGCCGGGACTGATCCGTAGGGACGAATTGCGGTTCGCCCCAATCGCGGCGCGGGATTCGATGGCGGGTATAAAAAATCTGGGGCAATCCGGTCGTCGCGGATTGCCCCAGTTACTTTGCCCTTGTATCGTCTCGTTCTTCAGCCCTGGAAACCGCGGCAGAGCCGAGACGAAGCTGCTTGTTGTTCTACGGCAGGTAGTAGCGGAACGACGTGAAGATCATGTTGTCGTCGCCGTGCGCGCCGCCGCCGGGATTGTTCACGCCGCCATTGCCAGACCAGAGGTCGCGGCGAATCCA
>JAKCDN010000231.1 GCA_021841795.1 Acidobacteriota bacterium
TCTCGCCCGGTCTTGAACTGCTTCTTGATGTTGAACTCGAAGCTTCACTTCGCTTTGGCGCCCGCGAGATGCTTCTGGGCGAGATCTTGGATCTGGGTCCTGGGGACGTCGTCGAGCTGGACCGCCACGTGGCGGATCCAGTGGATCTGATCGTTGGAGATAAGATCGTGGCCCGAGGAGAGGTGGTTCTGGTCAACGGCAACTTCGGGCTGCGCGTGAGCGAGGTAGCGGCGCCCCGCAAGCGACTGGAGAGTGTTCGGTGTCTCTTTTAGAGCGCTTCAGAGCTCGTGCGGCGCCGGGAACCGCGCAGGTTCCAAGGCCGGCCGTGCCCGACGGAGCCTGGCCTGGAGCGGCATCGGCGACAGGGCATCATAGCCTGCTGCGCAACTGTTCCAATCCCGATTGCGATTCGGGATGGCTCCATCTCTGGCGCGGCCGCGAGGCCCCGGTCTTCGAAAAAGGGTGGTGCTGCTCCCCGCGGTGCACTGCTGCGCGAATCCAGGAAGCCATCCGCAGAGAGATGGATGCCCGCGGCGCCTCCGTCGAACTGCACCGGCATCGCATCCCGTTAGGGCTGACGATGCTGGAGCAGGGCTGGATTACACCGGAGGCGTTACGCGCCGCACTGGACGCGCAGCGCAGCACGGGTTCGGGCCGGATTGGGGAGTGGCTGGTCCGGCAGCGGAGCGCAACCGAGGCGCAGGTAACAAGGGCGCTAGGGCGCCAGTGGGGTTGCCCCGTGCTGGGTTTGGATCTCGGCGTTCCGGAGGATCTGACATCGTTGCTGCCGCGATTTTTTATGGATGCATTTGGGGCTCTGCCGTTTCGAGTTGCTGCGGGCAAGATCCTTTATCTGGGGTTCGAGGATCGCATGGATCGCGCTTTGGCGCTGGCCGTCGAGCGCATGACCGGACTTCGGGTGGAGATCGGTTTAATTGAAGGCTCTGCGTTTCGTCCCGCTCAGGAGCGTACTCTGAGGGCATCTTTTCCGCGGGTCGAGCTGGTGGAGACCTCCGTCGAGCAGTCGCTGGCGATGGCGCTTGCCGCAGCGATTGAGGACGCGCAGCCCGTCGAGGCGCGTCTGGTGCGCATTCACGATTGTTTCTGGTTGCGTATGTGGCACAGTCTTCAGTCGGGCCCGGTGCCAACGCGCGGATCGATCCGCGACCTGATTGCCGTAGCGGCGGCTCATTGAGCCGCGCTCCGGCCCGCGCTGTCGCAACGCGATGGGTTGCCTGGGTTCTGCGATGCGATGTTCTTGATGCAGGACATTCTTGCGATGATTGGATCGCTAAAGGTTGCGGCATGCAGGCCGATAGGCAAGACGGAGGGCGTGGGCATGAGCGAGATTCGGGCGTTGATCGTGGATGATTCCTCGGTGATGCGCAAGATTGTGGAGCGTTCGCTTCGCCAGGCAGGGCTCGATGCGCTGGAGGTGCTTGAAGCGGCAACAGGAGTCGAGGGCCTCGAACTGCTGAAGGCCAAGCCGGTGGATCTGATCCTGTCGGATATCAACATGCCGGCCATGGACGGTCTCGAGTTCCTGCGTCAGATCCGCGCGCAGAACCTGGCTGATGGAGTGCCCGTTGTCATGATTACGACCGAATCGAGCGAGGAACATGTGAAGGAGGCCATCCAGGCCGGCGCTCGGGGCTATATTCGCAAGCCCTTTACCGCGGAGCAGGTTAAGGAACGTGTATTGCCCCTGGTTCAGCGCGCCTGATGGGAATGGCGGCGATCCGGGCCGGGCGATGTGAGCTGCGACCGTGGCGGCTCGGGAGCGGGTTCAAAGTGCTTTTGACGGCAGAGACAAAAACGGCTGCGGGCAAGAGCCTGGGCTGCTGAACGAAGTGCGCTTTCTTTACGACGAAGCGCGAATTCAGGCCGGTTTTTGAAGGTAGTGGAAAGGAAAGTCAAGATGGCGGTATCGTTGCGTGAATCCGTTGAGCGGATCTCCGATCCGCGCAACCTCGATGACAGCGTGGAAGAGGTGTTCCGGCTCATGCTGGGAATTGAATGCAGGCGCGAGCCGGACCGTCTTACGTTTGAGCATGAGTCGGTGACGGCCGTAGTTGGTTTTGGAGGGGTGCTGAGTGGTGCCTGTGTCTTCCGTTCGGGCGCCTGCGCAGCCAGAAAAATCGCCGCGCAGATGACAGGAATGGAGTTTGAAACCATAGACGATACAGTAAAGGACGGCATAGGCGAGATCTGCAACATGCTCGCCGGAGCCTGGAAGGGCACGGTTCCCGAGCTGGCCGCCAACTGTGGTCTTTCGGTCCCGGCGGTTATCACCGGCAGGGACTACAAGCTCCACGTGCAGGCTCCGGAGTTTCAGCTCCATCACAACTATCGTTTCGCAGAGGAGACCTTCGAGGTCACCATTATCTGTGACGGCCTGCAGTAGATCCGTGTTCACGGCTGATGGGCCGCTTCGACTGCCGGCATAACCTGCTAGTCGAAGCGGCATGCGGACGAGTGATCGTGCCGGCCGGTGGTGAAGGGTGTACTTTCTTCGGCTCCGGTCACTGGTTGACGGTGACCGCAACGATCGCAAGAGCAGGATATGAGCGCAACTTCGCGGAGGTTGAGGCATCAACTTCTACGAAGATGGCAGACGATCCGCCCATCGATGCGCTTCTTCCACTCTCGTCAATTTTCAATCGCTCCGACTTCCGAAAAGGGGCGACCTGTACCGGCTTCCCATTCCTGAGCGACCTCTAATCCTTGTCGTTGTGCTTCGGCCCATCATCTGCACCCTCCTTGCGTTCAGCTTCCTGGGGGCATGGGCGATGGACAGCGGGTACTACGCGGCTATGACCGGCCTGGTGGCGCGCACGCAGGCTCTCGATGCGGCGGCGGCGAACCTGGCCAACATACAAACGCCAGGCTACCGGGCCGAGCGTGAATTTTTCCGGTCGGCGCTCCTGGGGCCGGATGCAGGCGACTCGCAACTGGGAGCGGCCGTGAATCACTATGGCTTGCTGGGCGGTGACCGGCTGAGCATGGCGCAGGGCGCGCTCACCGAGACGGGCAATCCTCTCGATCTGGCCATCGAAGGACAAGGGTTTTTCATGGTGCGCACAGCCAACGGTCCGCGTTACACGCGCGACGGCAGCTTCCAACGCGCACCCGGCGGCACGCTGGTGACAGAGGCGGGCGAGGCCGTGCTGTCGACAACGGGTCAGCCAATCCTCATCCCTCCGGGAGAGGTCACGGTGGGGGGAGACGGCACGATCTCGATTGCAGGCGGCGCCGTAGGCCAGGTGGGGGTATTTGATTTTCCCGCAGGGACAGAACTGAAGCCTGAAGGCGCCAATCGTTATGTGGCGCCGCAAGGGTTGAATCCGTCTCTGGCTTCGACGTCGGCGATTCATCAGGGCGCGGTTGAGAGCGCCAACCAGGATGTCGTCGAGGGCACGCTCGATCTTGTGATGATGCAGCGTCAGGCGGAGATGATGCAGCGCGCTCTCACGGTGTTTCATATGGAGTTCAACAAATTTGCCACCGAGGATCTGCCCAAGGTCTAGTCCGAGAAAGAGACCAAAGAACCTGCTTGCCTGAAAGGCGCGTCGTTTTGTTGAGGAACAGAGGAGTAGCGAGGAAGAAAAGATGATTCGAGCTTTGTATACGGCCGCCAGCGGCATGAGTGCGCAACAGATGAATCTCGATACGATCGCCAACAATCTGGCCAATTCATCGACCACGGGTTTTCGTCAGTTGCGTCTGCAATTCCAGGACATGGTCTATCAGAACATGGTGACGCCGGGTGCGGCGCAGAGTCAGAGCACGGTCTCCGCCGGCCTGCAGATCGGGCTCGGCACAAGGCCTGCCGCGACCGAGGTGATCAACACCCAGGGCGAGTTGAACGAAACCGATAATCCGCTTGACGTGGCCATTCAGGGCGCTGGCTTCTTCCAGATCCAGCGCCCGGACGGCACGATCGCGTACACCAGAGCAGGACAGTTTCATCTGAATAATCAGGGCACGATCGTAACCACGGATGGGGACCCCCTGATTCCTGCCATCACCATTCCGTCCAATGCGACGGCTGTGACCATTACGGAGTACGGAATGGTAAATGCCACCCTTCCGGGCCAGCAGAATCCCTCGCAACTGGGGCAGATTCAGCTGGCGACCTTTCCGAATCCTGGCGGACTCGAAAGCATGGGCAACAACCTGCTTACGGCCACGTTGAACTCGGGAGACCCCGTGCTGGGCAATCCCGGGGGTGCGGAGGGCCTGGGAACCCTTCAGCAGGGCTACCTGGAGAACTCCAATGTCGATGTGGTGACCGAGTTCGTCCAGATGGTGCTTGCGCAGCGCGCCTACGAGTCGAACTCGAAGGTGATCCATGCGGCCGACAGCATGTATCAGCAGGTCAACAATATGACCCAATAAACAGCTCAAGATCGCAATGGCGGCAAACTGATTCAGACCGATGTCAGACGGTGGCGATGCGGAGATTCGGGGCAGTATCGGGATGGGCGGCACTAGCAGCGGCGGCGAGCCTCTGCATAGGGTCGGCAATGGGAGCCGCTCAGGTTGGGAGAGCGGTCTGCGCGGAGGTTGCAGATCCTTGCCCCGGTGGCGATGTCATCCGCGAGATAGAAGATCCTGCCACAGGCAATCGCTGGCAGTTCAGACGCAACCCGGGTCACCCCGGCGGTCCGGGGATTCTCGTCCTGCTTGGGAGCGCAGGCAGAGGCGGCATCGGGCAGGTCAACGCCGAAGCCGCAATTGCGCCTTCCGTCGCGCCCCCTGTCATTCGTGCTGGAGACGAGCTTGAGATTGAGGAGCACACGGCGGTAGTCGATGTGCGGCTGTCAGCTGTCGCTTTGGAACCGGCGGAGCGAGGCGCCCTCTTCCACGCGCGGCTCAAGGTCGGGGGAAGTATCGTGTCCGTGGTTGCCGTCTCTCCTGGGCACGCCCTCTTCGCGCAGGATGCAGGAGCAGCGAAGCCATGAGCAGGAACTGGATGGCAGCAATGGTGGCCCTCCTGGGCGCGGGCCTGCTGCTGGAACCGGCCGGCGCGCTTGGAAGTAGGCACAGCAAACCGGCTGTGGCAAGCAAAGCGACACCTCCCGAAGAGGCCTTGCGGGCGTATATCTCCCGCGTGCGCGCGCAGCAGGCTGCCGAGGTGCGCACTCCGGGTTCGCTATGGAGCGATCAGGGGCAACTGGTGCGGCTGGGCACGGACGTCAAGGCCTTCCGCCTGCACGATGTGGTGATGATTGTAGTCGGCGAGAGCCTTTCAGCCTCAGCAAACGGCCAGGTGAAGAACTCC
>JAKCDN010000232.1 GCA_021841795.1 Acidobacteriota bacterium
TCCTCGCCAACGGCGCCTGCATCCTCCAGGCAGCCCAGGCCGGCAACGGCAACTGGCTGCCCGCCGCGTCTGTCACTCAAACCTTTAACGTCGGTCCCGTGAGTCCGTCCATCTCCAGCCTCGCGCCGGGCTTCGTCTCCTCGGGCGCAGCTCCCTTCACCCTCACGGTCAACGGATCGGGATTCGTTGCCACGTCCACCATCTACTGGGGCTCAACCCCGCTCACCACAACCTACGTCGGCGCAGCTCAGCTCACCGCCCAGGTTCCCGCGGCAGACGTTGCCTCCGCCGGCATCACCTCTGTCACCGTGCAAACGCCCGCGGCTACCGCGGCCGCTTCCAATCCGCTCCAGTTTGAAGTCGATTCCGGAGGCGCCGGCGCCGACCCGTCGTTTGCCTCCGTATCCGTCACCGTCCAGCCCGGCTCGGCCGCTACCTATCCCGTCAAGCTCTCCGCCTCGGCTTCCAATGTGAGCGTGCAGTGCCTCAATCTGCCCCCCGGCGCTACCTGCTCTTATTCGAGCGCCACCAACTCGCTTACCATCGCCACCTCCGCGTCCACTCCTGCCGGCACGTATGTCATTACCGCCGTCTTCACCCAGACCCTGACCACCAGCGCCGCCGGCCTCATCTTCCTGCCTGTCCTCTTGTTGCCCCTTGTCGCTGTCCGCCGCAAGTGGGCCGCGCGCGGCCTCTGGCTCGCGGCTGTCCTCGCCGTCGCCGCCGGCGTCACCGTCATGGGCTGCGGAGGAACGTCAAAGTCCCAGACCCAGACCCAGACCCAGACCCAGACCGTCACCAACTCGGGCTCCGTCACCCTGGTTGTGCAGTAGTTGCTTCTCTCGTGGCATCGCTTTCCATGGGGCCGGCGCATCTGCTTGGATCGCCGGCCCCATGGTCGCTTTCATCTCAGTGCTGTTCCCGTTCCCTCAGCGGAGTCCGCCCGGCCGTCCGCGGCCAACAAATCCGCCCACGTGCTCCATGCTGCCATTGTGGTTGGCGATTCCCACATGCCCCATCCCATTCCGCGCCTCATTCGCCTGGAAGCCATGGAACGCCCGCTCGCCCCGTCCCGGCAGCGGACCGTTGTACCCGCCGCGCGGATCCCAGCGGTTGTCCACATGCCCGTAGAATCCATCGGGTCCGTGGAACCACGGCCCCGCGCCCATGAACATCCCGTTGGAAAACCAGTCGGTGCCGTAGTAGCCGTAGGGCGCGCAGTTGTACGGTGAATAGTCGAAATACCCATAAGGGCAATCGGGCTCCGGCCCAGCTCCCACGCCCAGGCCCACTCCAATCGGACCCGGCATGTTGTAACACCCGCTCAGGAAAAATCCCAGCAGACTGAGCCATCCAACCCACTTGATTTGGCGCATCCATAACCTCCGCAATGACAATTTGTGCTGGATATATAGATGCGGGTTCTCGCCGCGCTGTCCCCGGCTCCCGGCCCATTTTTTCCCCGCGCGCCACCGCGCCTCCTCCCGCGCTCCCGCGGCTGCGGCATCGGGATCATCCGTGTCCGCGCATGATAGAAAAGTGTGTGGCCGATTCCATGTCGAATAAAAGCCTCCAAACCCGCATCTCGCGCAGAAAATTCGTGCAGAGCTGTTCTGCTGCCGCTGCGCTTGTCCCCGTCGCGTCCCGTCTTGGCTGGGCCGTTCCACGGTCCGTCGCGCCGCAGCCCGATCTGCCGGCGGCCTCCGTTCTCGGCCTCAACGGCGACTGGCGCTTCGCCCGCGGCGTCACTGCGGCCGCGCTCGATCCCGCATTCGACGACAAGGCCTTTGCCTCGGCCGTGCTCCCGCACACCGTTGCCGATCTCTCCTGGCGCAACTGGTCCCCTGCGGACTGGGACGATCTCTTCGTCTACCGCCGGCGCTTTCAGGTGCCCTCTGCCTGGACCGGCATGCGGCTCTTCCTCCACTTTGACCGCGTCATGGCCGCCGCAACTCCCGCGGTCAACGGCAACAGCCTCCAGCCCCACGCCGGCGGCTTCCTGCCCTTCGACCGCGAGATTACCTCCATCGTCCACGGCCGGGAAAACCTCCTTGCCGTCGCCGTTGACTCCCGCTGGCTCAACGTTCCTCCCGCCGGCTCGCCGCGCGGGCCTGCCGCCGTTGACTATCTTCTCCCCGGCGGCATCACCGGCGCCGTCCAGTTGCGCGCGCTGCCCCAGGCCTTCTTGCGCCACGTCTTTGCCCGGCCCGTCGATGTGCTCGATCCCTCCCGCCGCGTCGACGTCGTCTGCCGCGTCGATGCCGCGCCCCATCTGTCCGGGCAGTTGCGCATCGCCGCCGAACTGCTCGATGGCCTCCAGGTCGTCGCCCGCGCCACGGCCCCCGCGCCGTTGAACCTCTCCGGCCCGGATGTTCGCCTCACCCTCGCAAACCTGGGCAACGTGCAGCTCTGGGACCCGGACCATCCGCGCCTCTACACCGTCGCCGTCACCCTCTATCTCGGCGATCGCGCCATCCATCGCTCCTCTGTCCGCATCGGCTTTCGTGAGGCGCGCTTCGCCGTCGATGGCTTCTTCCTCAACGGCCGCCGCACCCGCCTCTTCGGCCTCAATCGCCACGAGCTCTTCCCCTATCTCGGCTTTGCCGCCGCGCCGCGCCTGCTCCGCCGCGACGCCGAGATCCTCCGCCGCCAGTTCAACTGCAACATCGTCCGCTGCTCCCACTATCCCCAATCCGAGGCCTTCCTCCACGCCTGCGACGAGCTCGGGCTCATGGTCTGGCAGGAGCCGCCGGGATGGCAGTACATCGGCGACGAGTCCTGGCAGGATCTCGCCCTCCGCGACGTCGAAGCCATGATCCTCCGCGACCGCAACCATCCCGCCATCGTCATCTGGGGCGTCCGCATCAACGAGTCGCGCAACGATCCCGCCTTCTATCGCCGCACCCGCCAGCTCGCCAAATCCCTCGACGACTCGCGCCCTACCTCCGGCACCATGACGCCCGACTCCAGAAAAAACTGGCGGGAGCAGTGGCATCAGGATGTCTTCGCCTTCGACGATTACCACTCCGCGCCCGACCGTACCGTCGGCATCCTCGATCCCGTCCCCGGCTATCCCTATCTCATCGCTGAAACCGTCGGGCAGTTCGACTACGCTACCGGCAGGCGCTTCGACATGACCTATCGCAGGGCCGGCGACATCGTACAGCAGACCAGCCAGGCGCTCTACCATGCGCAGGCCCACGACCGCGCCGCCGCCCATCCCCGCATCGCCGGAACCATCGCCTGGTGCGCCTTCGACTATGCCAGCCTCATGAACGCCTGGCAGGCCGTCAAGTGCCCTGGCGTTGCCGACTCGTTTCGCATTCCCAAACTTGGCGCGGCCTTTTATCTCGCCCAGGCCGATCCCGCCGTCAAGCCCGTCATCGAGCCGGACTTCTACTGGGACTTCGGACCCCAGACCCCGCAGGGCCCCGGCCGGCACGCCGCCATCTTCTCCAACTGTGAGCGCCTCGAGCTCTTTCTCGATGGCAGTCTCTATCTGAAGCTCGTTCCCGATCGCGCCGGCTTCCCCAACCTGCAATTCCCGCCCTTCTTCGCCGATCTCGCGATGGACGGAGCCGCTCATCCCGAGTTGCGCATCGATGGCTACATCGGCAACGCCCGCGTGCTCTCGCGCTCGTTCTCGTCCGATCCCGCTCGCGATCGCTTCTGGCTTCATGCCGATGACGCCGAGCTCGCAGGCGATGGCTCCGACACCACCCGCCTTGCCTTCGCCGTCGTTGACCGCTTCGGCGCCCAGCGCGCCTTTGCCGGCGGTCAGGTCTCCATCGGCATTCAGGGGCCGGCCGTCGTCGTCGGCGACAACCCTTTTGACCTCGCTCCCAATGGCGGCGCGGGCGCCGTCTACATCAAAGCCGTTCCCGGCCGCGCCGGCGTCGCCCGCATCGCCGCGCGTCATTCCGCTCTCGGCGAGCAATCCCTCGCCATTCGTGTCACCGCTCCGCCGTCCGAAGCCTGACGCCGCTCCAGCCTCGCCACGCCCGGCGCCTACTGCATCGCCGCCGCCGCAATCAGCGCATCCAGCGCCGAGGTCTGCCGTGTCCCGTCGCCGGAGTCGAACGGACCCTGCCACACCCCGCCAAACTCGCCGCCCGGTCCCTCGTCGTTGGTCACAATGCTCTTCGCGTTGCTCTCCGCAAACGCCTGGTAGCTGGGCTTCTGATCGAACACGTACAGCGCCATCAGGTTCCGCATAAAGATGCCTTTGAACTGCGGCACGTCCCCGCCTGAGACCTTGCCCGGCTCCGTCAGTACCCCGTTCTGGCCCAGCGTCGCAATGGCAGCATCCGCAATCGCCTCCGCCTGCGGCGCCAGCGTGGTATCGCCGTCCGCCCGGTAAAGCTCCACCAGGCCGCCCAGAATCGCGCCCTGGTTATACGTCCACGTCGTTCTTCCGTTGTTCGTGCACGCGCTCGGGTTCGATGAGTTCAACCCGTCGTTGATCAGGTTCTGCGCATTGATCATTCCCGAGTTCTTGAACCACGTCCACTCCTGCTGCGCCCACTTCAGGTACGCCGCGCTCGCCGTTCCCGTCGTCCGGTTCGCCAGCTTGGCCGCGATCGCCAGAAACAGCTCGTTCGGGATCGCGTTCTTGTACGTGCGCGCCGTGCTCCACCACAGCCCGCCGCCGCAGGTCGAGTCCCAGCCTCCCGTCATCGCCGCAAAGATCGTCTCCGCCATGCTCAGGTACTGTTCCTGCCCCGTCACGTCGTACGCGTCGATCCACGCCAGCGCCCACCAGCCGTCGTCGTCGTAGTACGTGTTCACAAAATTCGCCTGCGTCCTCTGCGCCGCGGTGAAGGTGTTCGCCAGCACGCTGTAATACGACGTGTCCCCGCTCACCTGCTCGTAATTGGCCAGCACCGTGATCGCGTTGGCTGCGTTCCACCATCCCGTAGGCGCCGCGTACAACCCCGTCGCCGGCTGGTACCACTTCTGCAGGGTCTCAATGCCCGCTCCGGCCTGTTGCGTGTAGCTCTCGCCTGCCGGGGTCGTGTTCCCCGTGTTCGCCGGCGGCATCGTCGCGCCGCCGCAGCCCGTCGAGCCCAGCAGCACGGCGCAGAATGTAAGCGCGGATAGGACGCGGCAATCTCTCATGGTTCTTTTCGGTGCTCTCCTCTTTGTTACTCGCCCCCAGGCCAGCCTGATTCTACTTTGCCCTGCGCGCAGTGTCTATTGCGCCTGCGCATCCTCTCTCTCCCTGCGGCC
>JAKCDN010000233.1 GCA_021841795.1 Acidobacteriota bacterium
ATGATCGAGCGGGTGCGCACGGTCTCAACGGACCTGCCCGTGGTGGGGGGCGGATTGATTTCAAGCATGAAGCAGGTCGAATCGCTGCTGCAGCAGGGACTGAGCGCGATCTCCACCAGTCATCCCGAGATGTGGATCAAGTGAGGCAGCCGGCAAGTGCGCCAACAAGCGCGACCGTTGTCTCCGGCGGCTCGTTCCCAACCTGAACCGGGATCTGGGAGCATCGGGAAACAGCCACGTGCGCAGGCTGCCCGCTACTCTGTGTCCGGATTGGGCAGGATCACATCGCGCACAATCGCATCCATCTCCGCGACCGCGGCAATAAACTGTCGCAGTGTGCGCCGGGTCGCGCCAAAGCCGTCGAATTGAGCGGGCGTCATTCCGCCCTCGTTATATGCGCGCGCGAAATCGGGGAATTTGTCGAGCAGCGTGGAGACAATGCGCGGGTCGACCGGAGTGCCGATGCGGTCGATGACTTCGACATCGCTCGCGTTGTATCGCTTTTGCCAAACGCAGGGAGGCGAAATTACCACATCGCCGCCGATCAATTCGCTCCAGTGCATGTGATTGCGAAAAGCGGCGGACAGGAGCCGCAGGCGGTAGCCGCGCTCGCGGTAGATTTTGTAGGTTTTCTTGAAGACGGCAACGCCCGCCCACTCCAGGTATCCGGGATCGACCGAGAGGTTGTGCTTGTCATGGAGGATCTTCAGCCAGTCATCAAGGCGTCCGACCATGAGGGTGCAGACGGGCCCCATGGTTGCGATATCCAAGCCCTCCGCCTCTCGCCGTCTGAGGCCGCGTTCGACGGCCTCAGCAACGGCGATGGCCTGGGGGAGGGTGAAACTGACGGTTGCGTTAATGCTGATGCCGCGATAGGTGGCCTCCTCGATGGCGGGAATGCCGGCCTCCGTGGCGGCGATTTTGACGATCATGTTGGGCGCAAGCTGATTGAAGCTGACGGCCTGCCGCAGCATGGCCGCGGCACTGCGATAGTTGCGGGGATCGGTCTGGATGGAGAGGCGGCCATTATGGCCCTTTGTCTGTTCGAAGACGGGGAGCAGGAGACGCGCGGCGTTGGCAGAGATCTCTTCGACGATGCGCCAGGCGAGCCCATCTTCGGTGAGCGCGGGATCGGCGGCGGCGAGTTCGAGCAGGCGCGGCTTCCAGCGGGGCAGCTCTTTTTTGAGGATGCTGACGGCGATCGAAGGATTGCAGGTAGCGCCGACGGCGCCATGCTCGATGGCATAGTTGAGCTCATCGACGGAGGCGGAGTCGTTCCACAGGGAGGTGGGGGTGGTCTGGGTCATTCTGTGGAGCGGGCTTTTGAAGCGGTTGTCGGGAGCGGTGTGAGCCATAGAACCTCGGGAAAATGCAAACGTGTGCAATCCACACCCTAGCACCGCCTAAAGCCGGTGGTCAAGACGGAGGCAGAGGCATTCCGGGATGGCGGCGGGGAGAAGACCGAGCCGGGGCCGGCGCGCGGCGGAGGCGAAACTCGATCGGCGTGGAATCGGTGGCAATCGGGCTTGGGACGCAGGATTCCCGGGCTCTGGGGCGGAAAAAATATTTTCGATAGATCCTGCAAATAAGCTGTTTATTTTCTTTAGTTTACGCGACATAAAAACGACTAAAATTCCTGTTTTCAATGGTTTGCGGCCAGAATCTAGACCGCAAAGGAGTTAGCGGCCGCGGATCGCGGAACGTGGGCGGCGAAAAGCTGCTGCAAACGCCGCCCGCTGTGTCCTGCGTTCCGTGCACTGGGTCTATTGTGCGCCGAACGGGGGAAATAATCGGCAAGCAGGAGCAAGAAAAATCAGGAGGGGCGGGAAGCTGCCGATCGCCGCTCCGGCCGGGAGCCGCGGAGATGACGGCGCTTCATCAGCAGGAAGAATACGGGGACGAGGATGAGGACATGAATCGTTGAAGTAATCATGCCTCCGACGATGGGGGCGGCGATCGGCTTCATGACGTCGGAGCCGATGCCGGATTCCCAGAGGATGGGCGCAAGACTGAGGATGACGGCGGTCACGGTCATCAGCTTGGGCCGCAGGCGCTGCACGGCGCCATCGATGACCGCCTGCTCCAGATCGTCTTCAGTGAGGAGCGCGCCGGCGGACGCGCGGACGACGAAGGCTTCATGTAAATAGACGACCATGACCACACCGGTTTCAACGGCGATGCCGAAGAGGGCGATGTAACCGACCCAGACGGCCACGCTGAAGTTATAACCGAGCAGCCATTGCAGCAGCAGGCCGCCGGACATGGCGTAAAGGGTGGGAAAGATGAGAACGGCGGCTTCGAGAGCGGAGCGGAAGACCAGATAAAGAAGGAGAAAGATGACTACGAAGACGATGGGGAGAATGATGGCGAGCCGCTGCCTGGCGCGCAACTGGAACTCATACTCGCCGGCCCAGCTCCAGGTGTAACCGGCGGGAAGAGCGAGTTTCGCACGAAACATGCGCTGCGCCCGATCGACAAAGCCACCGTAGTCCGCACCTTTGAGATTGAGGTAGACATATCCGGTGAGCGCGCCGTCTTCATCGCGAATCATGGCCGGTCCGCGCGAGAAGAATACGCGCGCGACCTCGCCGATGGGGATCTGCGCGCCGATGGGCGTGGGAATAAGAACCTGTGCGATCGACGCCGGATCCTGGCGGAAACCGCGCAGGTAGCGCACGGCAACGGGGAAGCGCTCGCGGCCCTGGACGTTGTCAACAATGTCGGCGCCACCGATCTCAGAGGCGACCACGCGCTGCACGTCGCCGACGGTGAGGCCGTAGCGCGCGGCGGCCAGGCGGTTTACTTCCACGTTCAGATAGAAGCCCTGCGAGACGCGCTCCGCAAAGACGGAGCCGGTCTGCGGCATGGCGGCGAGAATCTGCTGCATCTGCGCGCCGATCTCCTGAATGCGGTTGAGGTCGGGGCCCTGAATCTTGATGCCGATGGGGGTCTTGATGCCGGTCATCTCCATGTCGAGCCGGTTCTCAACGGGCATGGTCCAGGTGTTGGTGAGGCCTGGGAATTGCAGTTTCTCGTCCATCTGCCGTATGAGCTCTTCGTAGGTCATGCCGGCGCGCCACTGGCTGCGCGGCTTGAGCATGATGGTGGTGTCGAACATGTCGAGCGGGGCGTTGTCAGTGGCGCTGTCGGAGCGGCCGACGGTGCCGAAGACGGTGGAGACCTCAGGAAAGGAGTGAATGACGCGGTCCTGCTCCTGCATGAGCGCAGCGGCCTGGGTAATGGAGATGCCGGGCATGGCGCTGGGCATGTAAAGCGCGGAGCCCTCGTAGAGCGCAGGCATGAACTGGCTTCCGAGGCGGAAGTAGAGGGGCACGGTGAGGGCGAGAAAGACGAGATTGAGCGCGACCACGAGCTTCCAGTGATGCAGCGACCAGCGCAATACGGGCAGATAGAGCTTCTGCGTGACGCGCGCCATGGGGTTGGCCGATTCCGGCCGCAGCCTGCCACGGAGAAAGAACGGCATGAGCGCGGGCACCAGGGTGATGGAGAGGAGCGAGGAAAAGACAAGGGCCAGCGTCTTGGTCCAGGCCAGGGGACGGAACATGCGGCCTTCCTGGGCTTCAAGCAGAAAGACGGGCAGGAAGGACACCACAATAATGATGAGGGAGAAAAAGAGCGCGGGGCCGACCTGCTGCGCCGCCTTGACGAGTATGCTTCTGCGCTCGGCGGAGTCCATCTGGCCGGAACGCTCGGCGAGGTGACGATAGCCGTTCTCAACAATGACGATGGCGGCATCAATGAGCACGCCGATGGCCAGCGCCAGACCGCCCAGCGACATGATGTTCGAGCTGACGCGCAGGAGATACATGGGAATAAACGCGGCCAGCACGGCAATGGGCACGGTGATGATGGGCACGAGCGCGGAGCGAAAGTGAAAGAGGAAGACGATACTGACAAAGCTGACGATGACGGCTTCGAGAATCAGGTCGCGCTTGAGGGTGCGGATGGATTGATCGATGAGCCAGGAGCGGTCGTATCCGGTGACGATCTCAACGCCGGCGGGCAGGGAGGGCGCGATTTCGCGCAGCCTGGCTTTAACGCCGTTGATCACATCGAGGGCATTCATGCCATAGCGCATGACGACGATGCCGCCCACGGTTTCTCCTTCACCCTGCCAGTCCGCGACACCGCGGCGAACATCGGGCCCGAAGGTGACGACGCCGAGATCCTTAACGAGCACGGGGGTTCCGTTTTTGGTGGCGACGGGAATATTTTCAAGATCGGAGAGGGTTTTGAAGTAGCCGAGGCCGCGAACCATGTACTCCGCGCCGCTCATCTCCAGCACATCGCCGCCTACCTCGTTTGTGCTTTCGCGCACGCGCTCGGTCACGGTCGCTGCCGAGATGCCGTAGGAGAAGAGCTTGCCCGGGTCGAGGTTGACCTGGTACTGGCGCACGAAACCGCCGATGCCGGCAACTTCCGCGACGCCGGGAACGGTTTCAAGCTGGTAGCGCAGATACCAATCCTGCAGAGCGCGGAGGTCGGCGAGGCTGCGGGTGTGGGAGCGATCGACGATGGCGTACTCATAGACCCAGCCGGCGCCGGTGGCGTCCGGGCCGATGGCGGGATGGACGCCCGGGGGCAGTTTACCGGCAATCTGCTGCAGATACTCGACGACGCGCGAGCGCGCCCAGTACAGGTCGGTGCCATCCTGAAAGACGACAAAGACATAGGAGTCGCCGAACATGGTTTGCGCGCGCACGCTTTTGACACGGGGCGCGGAGAGCAGCGCGGTGACGATGGGATAGGTCACCTGATCTTCAATCACGTTGGGCGGCTCGCCGGACAACTGTGTGTGAACGATGACCTGGACGTCACTGATATCGGGCAGCGCATCGAGCGGCACATGACGCAGCGACCAGACACCCGCGGCCGCCAGCACGGCAGTTGCAGCGAGGACGATGAAGGGATTGCGCGCGCACCAGGCAATGATTTTCGCGATCATCACATGCCTCCTGCGACATCGAGACTCATCTGCGAGGTGGCCGATATTTGCGCACCCTGCTTCACGGTCACGGTGACACGCCAGGCGCCTCCGGACGGGAGATCGAACGAGCCCTGATAGGATCCGCTGCCTTTTTCGTCCAGAACCGCCAGGGCGTGCTGAGCGGCCATTCCCATTGCGGGCATGGCCGGCATGAAGAATGCGACTTCCACGTGGGCGCCCGTGACCAGCTTGCCGTCAGCGCCGGTGAGCAG
>JAKCDN010000234.1 GCA_021841795.1 Acidobacteriota bacterium
TAGGCGCGAGCGAGGGCCTCGGCGAGCGAGTCAGCGGCGGCGGTGACGCCGAGGACGCGGCCCCCCGCGGTCAGCACGTGCCCGTTCTCGAGCGCGGTTCCGGCATGGAAGACCTGCACTCCGGGGATCTGAGCGGCAGCAGCGAGACCGGAGATGGAGCGGCCGGATTTGTAGCTGCCGGGATAGCCGCCCGAGCTGGCCACGACGCAGGCGGAAGCGCCTGCCGACCAGCGCAGAGGCGTCTGGGCGAGCCGGCCGTCAACGGCGGCTTCAAGCAGGTCGAGAAGATCAGTTTCGAGGCGCACGAGGATGGCCTGGGTTTCGGGGTCGCCAAAACGGGCATTGAACTCGAGCACCTGCGGCCCGCGCGCGGTCATCATGAGGCCGCAATAAAGCACGCCGGTGAACGGAGCGCCCTCGCTGGCCATGCCGGCGACGGCAGGCTCGGCGATGTGGCGGAGAATCCACTCGGACATGGCGGGATCGAGGAGGGTATCCGTTGAATAGACGCCCATGCCGCCGGTGTTGGGCCCGGTATCGCCCTCGCCGATGCGCTTGTGATCCTGGGCGGGAACCAGCGGCACGACATGGGCGCCGTCGCTCAGGCAGAGGAAGCTGACCTCCTCGCCTTCAAGGAACTCCTCGATGACGATCTGCTGCGCGGGCTCGCCCAGCAGGGAGCCGGAGAACAGGCCCAGCGCAGCTTCAACGGCGGTGTGGCGGGAGGGACAGATGATGACGCCCTTGCCCGCGAAGAGGCCGTCGGCCTTGACGACAATGGGCGGATGAAAGATATCGACCGCCTTTTCGACCTCCTCGGCAGCGGTGCAGACCGCGTAATTGGCGGTGGGGATGTTGTGGCGCTGGAGGAACCGCTTGGCGAAGCCTTTGCTGGTTTCAAGCATGGCGGCGGCGCGCGTGGGGCCAAAGACGCGGAAGCCCCGCTCGCGGAGGGCATCGACGATGCCAAGCGAAAGCGGCAGCTCGGGACCGACCACGGTAAGGGCAGGCCGCTCAGATTCGACCAGGCCGATCATGGCGGCAAGGTCTTTGAGATCGACGGGAACACAACGGGCCATCTGCGCCATGCCGCCGTTTCCGGGCGCGCAGACGAGCTCAGAAACCCGGGGGCTGCGGGCGATGGACCATGCGAGAGCATGTTCGCGGCCTCCCGAACCAAGGATCAAGACTTTCATGCAGGACTTCCCTTCCCGGCCAGACTCATCCAAAGCCGGAAAGATCATCGTCGGCAATGCGGGGGCGGGAAGTCAAACCGGAGACGGAAAGCTGGCGGGATCGCGGTCGCCTATACTGATGCCGAGCGTCCGGTGCGACGCTGCCTCCAGGAAGCAGCAGGAAGAGCGCAATGGTTGAAAGCCGCATCAAGCCGTATTACCAGCAGGAGGCCGAGAAGGCGGGCCGGGCGCGGCAGGCGCGCGCGTTTCGGCGCAATCAGGTGTTTGGATTGCTGATCATTGCCGGCCTGATTTGCCTGTGGCGGCTGGCGCACACCCATGCGCAGTGGATCTTTCCCGCGGGGTGGTGGCGGTGGTAGCGAGAGGGATCGGAGATCAGGAAGCAGGGATCAGCCGGGATACGCTGCTGCCGCGCGACCCGCTGGCCGTCATTCTTCTGGGGCCGACGGGGAGCGGGAAGACGGCGCTCTCGCTGGCGCTGGCCGAGCGGTTTGACGGCGAGGTTGTGAGCTGCGATTCGGTGGCTGTCTATCGCGGCATGGAAGTGGGCACGGCCAAGCCGAGGCGCGAGGAGCGGGCACGCGTGCCGCACCATCTGATCGACGTGGCGGAGCCGGATGAGCCGTTCACGGCAGGCGCCTATAGCCGGCAGGCGCGCGTTGCGCTGAACGAGATTGCGGCACGGCGACACCTACCCATCGTGACCGGGGGAACGGGGCTTTACCTGCGGGCGCTGACCGAAGGGCTGTTTACCGGGCCGGAGCGGCGCGAGGAGTTGCGGGAGCGGCTGCGGCGGAGCGCAGCGCGGCATGGGGCCGCGTGGCTGCATGGGCTGGTGAGGCGGCTGGACGCGGCCACGGCGAGCCGGATTCACGCGAACGACACGCAGAAGCTGATTCGAGCGATCGAGGTTTGCCTGACGGCGCGCTCGCCCCTTTCCACTCTGCTGACGACCGAGGGGCGGAATCGCCTGACCGGGTTTCGGCTGCTGCGCATAGGGCTGAGCCCGCCGCGGGCCGCGCTTTACGAGCGGCTGAACCGGCGCTGCGCGGAGATGTTCGCCGCGGGGCTGGTGGAAGAGACGCGCGGGCTGCTGGCGCGGTTTGGCCCGGCGAAGGCGCTGGATGCGCTGGGATACCGACAGGCGCGCGCGGTGCTGGATGGAGCGCTGAGCGTGGACGAGGCGAGCGAGGCGGCGCAGCAGGGGCATCGCAACTACGCCAAGCGGCAGATGACGTGGTTTCGGCGCGAGCCGGAGGTCCACTGGATCGAGGGGTTCGGCGATGAGACGCAAGCGCTGCAAGAAGCGGAAGCTTTGATCGCAGCGGCCGGCGAAGAAACCCGCCGGTGAGACCGGAGCCTGCCGATCGCGCTCAGGAGGCCGAAGACTGCGCATCGTCGGGTTTGGCGACGCGCTGCGCGTAATACATCCGCAGCCCCGGGCGCACAACCACCTGAATCAGATCGAGGCCAATATGAAGTCCGACGGCAAGCCACAAACTGCCGCTGAGTAGATAGGCGACAGTAAGGAACAAGCCGAGCATGGTTGTGGACACAACTCCAGCCACGCCCTGGTAAATGTGGACCAGCCCGAAGAGCAGGCCGGCCAGCAGAAGGGATGCCAGCCAGCCAAAGTGCAGTTGAAGGCCGAGCATGGGGAGAAACAGACGAAAAAATACCTCTTCGCTCAGGCCGGCATTGAGGGAAAGCGCGGCGGTATGGGCCAGTTCGGCGGGGTTGCGCGGCATCAACGGCTCCACGCTTTCAAGAACCAGCGACCGGCGCGACCGGCGCAGCCTCGGCGCCAGAAAGATACCCAGCAGAAGTCCGGCCGTCAGGGAAGCGAGGAATCCATACAGGACAGCTTTGCCACCGTCTCCTGACGGCATATGAGAGCGCAAGGCAAGCGCAGCGGGCGCAAGCTCAACCGGAAAATGGCGGAGCGCCGCAGTCCGGTGAATACACGCCAGCCCCAGCAGCGGGTACAGGAAAAAGAGGATGAAACCGGTCGCGACCCAGATGCGATAGTGACGCTGGCGGTCCCTGGTTGCGGTGAGCAGGCGGAAGGCGTTGTACTCGGCCAGGTCGCGGCGCACGAAAAAGACCAGCAGTGCAATGCTGAGAGCAAACAGAACCGCAGACATGGCGTAACCATAACATGCTCAGGAGCTACACCATGCTGGCTTGTGCTTTTGGCGTCCAGCGCCATCGCTCAGAAAGGGCAACTTAGATTCCAGACAATTTAAACTAACGAAGTAATCCGTGTCCCCGCGCAAAGCGGCGATGCCGGAATGGAGCTTGCTGTGGCTGAGACAACTGCGGAAACGATCTATGACGTAGCGGTACTGGGTGGCGGTCCGGCGGGTTATACGGCGGCGATTCGCGGAGCCGAGTACGGGCTGAAGGTGGCGCTGATTGACGCGAGCCCGAAGCTGGGCGGGACGTGCCTGCACGTGGGCTGCATTCCAACCAAGGCGCTGCTGTTCAGCGCGGAGCTGTGGGACTACCTGCAGGACGCCGGCGAGTTCGGCATCAAGGGAGTGGAGGCGCGCGCGCTGGACTGGCCCGCGGTGCTGGCGCGGAAGAACGCCGTGATCACAAAGCACGTGAAGGGACTCGAGTTCCTGATGAAGAAACACAAGATCACCGTTGTGCCTGGTTTCGGGCGGCTGACCGGGCGGGGGCAGAACGGCGTGCACACGGTGGAAGTCAATCAGAATGGGGCGACGAGCCAAACCAAAGCCAGGAATATTCTGCTGGCGACGGGCTCCGAGGCCAAGATGCTGCCGGGACTGACGGCCGACGAGACGATCCTGACAAACATTGAGATTCTGAACCTGAGCGCGCCGCCGAAGTCGCTGATTGTGATTGGCGCGGGCGCGGTGGGCGTGGAGTTTGCATCGATCTTCAGGAGCTTTGGCGCGGAGGTGACGATGCTGGAGTTTCTGCCGCGGCTGGTTCCGGTGGAAGACGAGGAGATTGCCAAAGAGCTGGCGCGGCTGTTCCGCAAGCGCGGGATTGAGACGCAGACCGGAGCGAAGGTGGAGAAGGTGGAAAAGACCGCGGCGGGCGCGCGCGTGAGCTATACCGACGCGAACGGCAAGGCGCAGGCGAAAGATGCCGAGAAGGTTCTGGTGGCGGTGGGACGCGCGCCACGGACCGACGGAATCGGTCTCGAGAAGACGCGCGTGGAGCGGGAGCGCGGATTCGTGAAGGTGAACGAGGCGCAGGAGACGGGCGAGCCGGGCGTATTTGCCATCGGCGACATTGTGGCGGGCCTGCCGCAACTGGCGCACGTGGGCGCGATGAGCGGGATGGTAGCGATGGCAAAGATCGCGGGGCGCAAATTCCGGCCGGTGCGGCGCGAACGGATTCCCGGCTGCACGTACAGCGATCCGCAGATCGGCTCGGCCGGCTTGACGGAGAGCCAGGCCAAAGAAAAGGGACTGGAGATCAAGGTAGGGAAGTTCCCGTTTGCCGGCAATTCAAAGGCGACGATCGTGGGCAATCACGACGGCTTTGTGAAGGTGGTGGCGGATGCGAAGTACGGGGAGATCCTGGGCGTTCACATCATCGGTCCGCAGGCTACAGAGCTGATTGCCGAGGCGGTGGCGGTGATGGAGCTGGAAGGCACGGTGGAGGAGCTGATGTTCACCATTCACGCGCACCCCACGCTGAGCGAGGCCATGCTCGACGGCTACGGCGCGGTAGAAGGAATGGCGATCAACGCGTGAGGAGTTGGGGAACAGGCGGGACGGGGGATTGCGACGGTCTGTGACCGAAGGCCAAGATCGGCGGCGGGGCCATCGCGCCGGAGCCGATCCGTTTTCCGCGGCCGGCTCCGCGAGACGCCCGTCGATATCCGACATACATACGGGCGGTAGGATTCCGACGGAAATCAGCGCGCCGAATCAATCCCAGCCGCCACCGAGCGATCCGTAGAGCTGCACCAGCGAGAGCGCTTCCTGCTCCTGCGCGTTGACAAGGTTGAGTTGCGCGGAGAAGAGATTCGAGT